>JAHRVJ010000002.1 GCA_019090765.1 Ilumatobacteraceae bacterium | reverse complement strand
GGGTTTGGCGAACCTGCAGATCATTGCTGCGATCTGTTCGACATGCTCGGGAGGCGGGGTGTGGTACGGACCCTCGAGGGGGACCAGTTCGGTGTCCTCGATGCCGAGCGCGAGTTGCCGTGAGCCCTCGTAGGGGATGGCTGAGTCGCCGCGATAGTGCATGATCAGGCAAGGCTGCTCGATCTGGGAGAGTGCGAAAGACGCGTCGGCCTCGAAAATCCGACGAACGTAACCCGCGGCAACATCGGGCCGGGCGGTACCGCGCTGAAAACCGGCGAAGACAGACCGCGTGAGGGCATCGATTCCGGGCACGATCATGTCGGCGATAATTCTCGAACCGGTGCCCCAAGACTTTTCGACGAGCTCGATCATGTTCGTATTGTTCTGCGGGTTGGTGAATAGTGCCGGCCCGTTTGCATAGGTACACAGGAAAACGATGCCGCCGACCGCAGAGTTGCCCGCCGACGCCAGCACAGCGGCAGGACCAGCAGCGCTCGATGCCACCAGTGTCGCGGGGTGACCAACGACGTCGACTATGGCTCGGACTTCCTCGACGCTGGCTGCCAACGAAGTGTCGACGTTTTTTGCGGTTGACAGCCCGGTTCCGTAGCGGTCGAACACGGTGACGGTGAAGTCCTCGGCAAGTCGGGCCAGCAGCACACCTCTCGGGTCGGTGCCATCGGCGTAGAGGTCGAGACTCGATATCCATCCCGGCATAAAGACCAATGGCGGCCCCGACCCGATCTGGGCGTAGGCAATCGGTTCCCCCGGGCGACGCTCGATCATGCGGGGCTTCATGCGAAGCGGGAACTGGGCGGGAGTTGAACCCTCGTCGGTCTGCATCCGAGGGCGCCGGGCGAAGCCGTCATTGAGCACGGCTTCCTGGATCCGCTGCAGGTCGGCCGACGGATCGAGGCCAACCTCCTCGGCCAGTCGCTTACGAAACGCGGAGAACCGGCGCAGGGCGTCGGTCTGGCGGCCCGATCGTGTGAGCGCCTCCATAACCAGCGCGACTGGCTGCTCACGGAACAAATGCTCATCGATCAGGGTGTCGAGCAGAACGACCGCCTCCTGGGGCCGGTCGAGGTCGATCAAGGTTCTGGCGTGTCGTTCCTGCACAATCGTTCGGAGCTCTTCGAGCTCGACGGCGCGAGGTTGGACTGCCTCCCGATCGGCGACGGTCCCGAACGCCCGGCCGCGCCACAGCGCCGACGCCTGCTCAAACAGTTCGAGCGCTTCGGCTCGTGGTGCATCCTCAGCTGATCGGACTAGCTGCTCGAACCGGGCAAGGTCGAGGACATTCGGATCGGCAGTCAAGAGATAGCCCGGAGATCGAGTCACCAGCGCCCCGTCGGGCAGGCGAGGGCGGAGGCGCGACACCAGGGTATGCAACGCTCCGACACGGTCGTCAGCGTCGCCGTCGAGCCAGATTGCCGAGATCAGCGCGTCGGCGGGAACCACCGAGCCAGCGTTCGCGGCAAGCACCGCGAGCAACACATGCTGACGCGCTCCCAGCGATACCGGACCTGAGTCACTGGCGACCTCGATTGATCCGAGCACTCGTATTGGGGCCTGCGTGTTCACCGGCTCACTCTAGGTCGACAGGCCTGCGGGGCAATCCGACAGCGCGACGACAGGTTGGCGCAAGCGGTGGTCGACAACATTGACCGTGACATCAACGACCGACCAAGGAGACGCTCGATGAGCACAGCCACCAGCACCAGCACCGCCACCAGCACCTGTTCCAGCTTCGACAACGGCCGCCGTGGCCAATTCAACGCCTGGTTCTTCACAACATTCGGCCAGTACATCTCCCACATCTCCCGACGGCAAAAGCAGACAGCCTTCGAGGGCATCGAACGCGGTGACATTGTCGAGCTCGGTGCGGGGGTCGGAGCAAACTTCGATTACGTGCCCGTCGGGTCGCGGCTGATCGTGATCGAGCCGAACCTGGCAATGCACACGGGACTCCTACAGCGCGGTACCGATCGCGGCGTCGACCTCGCCCTTCACGCAGTCTCCGCCGAGCAGATTCCGCTCCCGGATTCCTCAGTCGACGACGTTTTGTGCTCACTGGTGCTCTGCACAGTGGAGGACCAGGGCGCGGTGCTGGCAGAGGCGCGGCGGATCCTGCGACCCGGCGGCCGGTTCAGGTTCGTCGAGCATGTCGCGGCAAGGCCGTGGAGCCCACGGCGCTGGCTCCAAGAAACGGTCCGACGACCATGGCGCTGGGTCTTCGAAGGATGCGATCTGTGCTGCGACACCGCAGGCGCTATCGAAGCCGCCGGATTCTCGACCGTCGACGTCACCCGCGGCCGATGGCGCCACTCGCTGTTCTTCCCCGCCAACTCTTCGATCTACGGCATCGCCGTCCGCTGATCCGATCTCCGACACACCTACGAAAGGAACCGCCTCATGACCACTAATACCGACCACAACTTCACCGAACTACTGCACGCCGAGATGCCACTCGCGCGGAACAACCAGATCGCTGGCGTGGAAGCCAACCCTGACCGGGTCGTCACCATTGCCGATTGGCGTGCCGAGTACTGCGGCTCCGGCGGTGTACTTCACGGCGGATACCTGATGGCGATGGCCGACGGCACCGGCGCCACCCTCGCTTTCATCAACCTCCCGAGCGGCGCTACGACCACGACCATCGAGTCGAAGACCAACTTCTTCCGTCCGGTCACCGAAGGCTCAGTTACCGCAACGGCGACCCTGCTGCACAAGGGCCGCTCAACAATGGTCGTCCAAACCGACATCACCAACGGCGCCGGCGGACTCGTGAGTCGCACCCTCCAGACGCAGGCCGTGCGTTCCCCGGACCCGAGCACTGCACTGCCCACCGACCCATCCAGGACCGGGCAAACAGAACCAACATCAACAGCACCAACAACAACAGCAACAGCAACAGCAACAGCAACTCAAAGGACAACATCATGATGACCCAACTCCCCCAGCTCGCAGGACGAACCTTCCTCAGTGACGCCGGCTTGGAGACCGACCTGATCTTCCAACATGGCATCGACCTGCCGGATTTCGCGAGCTTCCCGCTGCTGGAGTCCGAGCAGCACCGCACCCTGATGCGCGGCTACTACGAGTCCGTGATCGACATTGCTCGACGTGACCACACCGGTGTCGTCCTCGAGACTCCGACCTGGCGCGCCAGCGCCTCGTGGGGAACCCGCCTTGGATACACCAGTGGGCGACTCGACAAGATCAATCGCGCGGCTGTCGAGTTCTTCACCACGATTCGCGCCGCCAACTCCGACATCGCTGTCGTGATCAGCGGCAACCTCGGACCACGCGGTGACGGCTACACCATCGCGAACGCAATGACGGCCAGCGAAGCTGCGGACTATCACGCCGCTCAGATCGACTCCTTCGCTACCGCCGGAGCCGACCTGGTCACAGCGGTCACGCTGAACTACAGCGCCGAAGCAATCGGGGTCGTCGAGGCCGCCAACTGGGCCAACATTCCCGTCGTCATCTCCTTCACAGTCGAGACCAACGGCGTGTTGCCTTCGGGGCAGTCACTCGCGGATGCGATCGATGAAGTCGATCGGGCGACCGGTGGAACGGTTGCGTACTTCATGGTCAACTGCGCCCACCCCACTCACTTCATCGAAGTGCTCACCCAACCAGGCCCATGGGAACGCATCCGCGGCCTCCGGGCGAACGCCTCGCGGATGAGTCACGAAGAACTCGACAACTCCACCGAACTCGATCGCGGCGACGAGGTCGAACTCGCCCAAAGCTATGTCGAGATCGCCCAGCTGCTGCCCGATCTCGCAGTCGTCGGCGGCTGCTGCGGCACCGACATCCACCATCTCGACCACATCAGCGCCGCGCTCGCGAACTGACCCACCGCGCTGAATGGCCCGCTCAACCCGGCCGCGATGATCACCCAGGAATACAAACCAACAACAGAAAGACAAAGACAATGACAAAGACAATGACAATCACCAATCCCGCACCCGCAAGCAACAACGAACTCAGCAAAGAAATGCTCGAAGAGTTCCGCCGCCTCGCCGCTACCGACGATGCCACCAACAGCTTCTTCGATGAGACCCACCGACAGCTCGTTGCCGCTGGCCACTACACCGTCAATCTCCCAGAAGAAGCTGGCGGAGGGGGGCTCAACCTGTTCGAAACTGCACGACGCCAGCGACTGTTGGCACGCTACGCACCAGCACCAGCGCTCGCCTCATGCATGCACTTGTACTGGACCGGCGGCGCTGCGGATCTGCGGCGACTCGGTGTCAACACAATGGACTGGATCGTCGATGACGCGCTCGCTGGGGAGATCTTCGCCTCAGGCCATGCGGAGAGGGGAAACGACGTTTCGACTCTGATGTCGACCACGGTCGCAGAGCCAGTTCCCGGCGGATACCGGATAACAGGCCGTAAGCACTTCGGGTCTCTCGGCCCAGTCTGGACCCAGGTCGGATTCCACGCCATGGACAGCACCGGCCCTGAGGCACCGAATGTGATTCACGGGTTCATTCGGCGCAGCGACCCCGGCGTCACCGTTGTCGAGAACTGGGACACCATCTCGATGCGAGCCTCTCAGAGCTATGACATCGTCTTGGATTCGGTGTTCGTTCCCAATGAGCGCGTCGTTGCCACCCAACCAGTGGGCGGCGAAGATGGCCCAGTCACCGGCACCTCATTCCTGTGGGCTCTGACCCTGATCAGCAATGTCTACATCGGCATCGCCGAACGGGCACTCGAACTCGCGGCGGCAGCACTGAACGCCAAGACATCAATCGCTCTCGACGGCCGAACCCTGGCCCACAACCCGATGCTCCAACACCAGGTTGCGGGCATGTGGATTGCCCTCGATGGTGTCACTTCAGCGCTCGACATGTTCGCGACTGACTGGGTCAACGGAGTCGACCATGGCCCCGAGTGGGACATGAAGCTCTTCGCTGCCAAATACCGCACCAGCCAGGTGGTGCGAAACGTTTTGGACACCGCGATGGAAGTCGCCGGCGGAAGCTCGATCGGCAGCAACAACGAACTCTCGCGGCTCCTGCGGGACTCTCGCGCTGTCGCCTACCATCCCGCATCGCATGCCCTCACCCACGAGGCGATCGGCAAGGCCGTGCTGGGTGTCGACCAAAACGGTCCGCGATGGTAGGTCCCCCCACCACTCAATCCGCGCTGGCAGCCACCCCCAGATCCGAAGCGTCGACGCGGGTTGCGGCGCTAGGCACGATCCTTGGGGTCTGGGCCCATCCCGACGACGAGGCGTACCTCTCCGCCGCAGTCATGCGCCTCGCCTTGGAGAACGGGCAACGAGTTGCGTGCGTCACCGCCACCTCCGGTGAACGAGGGACCGCCGATCCAGCCAGCTGGCCACCGGAGAAACTCGGCGCCGTACGGCG
>JAHRVJ010000277.1 GCA_019090765.1 Ilumatobacteraceae bacterium | reverse complement strand
GCCTGCCGGACCAGTGATCGGGACACCATTCGCATGCATGGAGACCGCTCCATCCGCCATCGGATTGGATTCAATGGACCCATTCGAGATTCTTGTTGTGCTCGAAGAGGAGATTGAATTTCGATTGGATGATGTTTGAGTCGCAGAAACGTCCATGCTGGATGACATTGTTTTCCAGATCATCCAGGCCTTGCACTGAACTTGCCGAGAAAGATGAGCAAGATGACAGGACTTAGCGAGAATATTGGGCGAAGACTAAGACGGTTGCCCTCTCGTTTGCGAAACAGGTATCGACGTCGACGGCTACCGAACCCTGAAATGTTGCGCGACCGCCGCAAGGATTTCGTGCCCTTATCTCAGATTACCCCGTCGATGAATCCTGGGGTGCAGCGCATGGCCGAAGTACTCGATGGCCGGGCGCGCTCGCCCGGACACGAATCCGGCTACGGGACAGGCGAGAGCCTGATAGAGGCTCATCGCCTAGAACCGAGTCTGATTGAACCGCTGGTCAACGACCTTACAAAATTTGACCCGGATGATTTCTTGCCAACAAGTGATTCTGACCTCAATGATGAGGCTCTTGACGCTCGACGACAGCTCTTCAACGCTGTCCGGCAAGTTCTTCGACAAGTACCGAAGGGAGGACCCGGACTTTCCGGGGCATGACGGCGCTGCGGGTTTCAAGTTTAGTCGTGGTGGACGTGCCAGCGCGGTTTGTCGATATCCAACGGCTGGTCCCATCGCTGTTGAGCTCGTTCGGCTGTACCCGTCGGCGTCGCGAGTGCAGGCCGGCTGGTCGGGAACGTATCACTAGGGGAAAACGGGCTCTTGTAGTTGAGGTGGGGAGCGAGCTGTAGCTGAGGGTCCCTCTGTGGGCGAAGGCGATGCTCGCCCTGTTCGAGGCTGGCGACGGTCAACACTGCCGACGGAATCGAAGCTGTTCGTTGTTGGCCGCAGGTACTGAGTCGGCAATGCGCTACGACTCATCCCAGGGCACGTCATCTGGGCGACATTCGCTCGGCTATATGTTTGGACAGCCGACCGTGGTGGATTACGTTTCCAAGAGTTCCCCCAATTAAGTCTCGAGGAGTCAAACCATGAAGTCTGTCCAGCAGATGATTACCGAGGCGGCGGCGGAGATTACCGGTCATACCCCGACCGAGTCATGGCGTCGCGCGCAAGAGGAGAACGCGCTGCTCGTCGACATTCGTGATGTCGGCGAGCTTCAACGAAGCGGTGTTGTAGAAGGATCGCATCACGCGCCACGTGGGATGCTCGAATTCTTGGTTGACCCCGAATCGCCCTTCCACAAGCCAGTATTCGCCGAGGATCGCGAGTTCATTTTCTATTGAGGATCTGGCGGACGGACAAGTTTGTCCGTAAAGACACTGAATGACATGGGCTTCAGCAATGCCTCACACATCGAGACCGGCTTCGCTGGATGTGAGGCCGACGGTATAACGATTGTCAGCTACGAGGAGTGGCGAGCGGCCCGCGAAGACTGAAGGCCCATCGCCACCAACTGATACGTCATCGCTGGATGATTGGAGCTTGCATGGCTGCTGAACAATGGGATGCGATTGTTATCGGCTCCGGCCCCGGGGGCTTAGCCACCGCCGCTTGTCTGGGTTCTGCCGGCAAGCGTGTTCTCGTCCTGGAACAGCACGATGTGGCCGGCGGTAACACGCAAGTATTCAGGCGCCATCATGGCGACGACTGGTACGAATTCGACGTCGGGGTTCACTACCTCGGTGAATGTGGTCCTGACGGGATGTTCACTCACATCTTCAACGGTCTGGGAGTTGGAGATCGCATGAAGTTTCGCGAACTGGATCGCGACGGCTTTGACACCCTTCGATTCCCTGACTTCACATTCCGCGTCCCTGCCAGCTGGGAAGAGTATGAGCAGCGGTTGATCGACCAGTTCCCCAATGAACGCGCCGGGCTCAACCGATGCCTGAAAGTGCTGCGCACGGTTGCGGAAGAAACTCGCATGATCTTCGGTGGTGATCGGCCGACGTTCGACAAGTGGGCGATGCGGCCGCTTTCGGACCTTTTTGAGGAGAGCGAGCTGTCGCCCCAAGCATGCGCGGTGCTCGATCACTGGGCAGGCCTCTATGCCAGCTCTCCGACCCAGACAGCGATCGTCATTCACTCACGCTTGATCAACCACTACATGGGTGGCGCCTACTACCCCGAGGGCGGTGGGCAGATGATCCCCGCTCGGCTGATGCAAGTGATCGAGGCCTGTGGGGGAGAGGTCCGCACGCTTTCGCTCGTTGATCAAATCACGATCGACGACGGCCGCGCAACCGGCGTGCGCCTGGAGAATGGCGAGGAACTCGTGGCGCCGATCGTGGTGAGCAATGCCGACTATCGCCGCACTATCCAACACCTCGTGGGATCTGACAACGTCCAACCCGGTACTGCGACATGGGCAGCGGATGCACGGATGGCACTCGGACTCGTGTGCGTGTACGTCGCGGTTGACAAGGTGCTTGGCGGTCCAAATACCAACTACTTCGTATACCCCGACTACCGAACCGATGAGCTCTACGCGGAGCTCGATGCCGGGCGGATGCCCGACAGCAAGGTGCCGTTTGCCTACGTGGCTCTGGCGTCTCGCAAAGACCCGGGTAATCCCGAGCTGTGTCCGCCTGGACACACCAACTTCCAAATAATGACCTTGGCGCCGCGCGGTTATGAATACTGGGGTGTCGAGACCGGCCCGGCTGAGGGAGGCTCATATCGGCGGGACGAGATCTATCGCCAACGCAAACAGGAGCTCACTGAGCGCCTCCTCGACGCGGCAGAGGAAGTTCTCGGACCGGTACGCGACAACATCGTGCATATCGAGATGGCCACCACGCTCTCCCACGAGCGATACATCCGTAGCAGTGAAGGAACGAGCTACGGATACATGCATTCACCGGATCAAGTTGGCGCGAACCGACCCCAGTATCGCACCGAGATCGATGGCCTGTGGGTTGTGGGAGCTGGCACGGTAGGAGGTCACGGTGTTGCCGGAGCGATGACCGGCGGCGTCTTCTGCGCCAGCGACATTCTCGATCGGGCACTCATTGCGGAGATC
>JAHRVJ010000276.1 GCA_019090765.1 Ilumatobacteraceae bacterium | reverse complement strand
CTCGTCAGCGGATTTCAATCGAACGGGCGCGAGCGAATCGTCTTGAGCCGGAGTTCAACTCCTCGACTGTTGCCGTGCCGAAGTTTGTTGGCACCAGAGTGTTCGACAACTACGACCTGGCGGAGTTGATTCCCTATATCGACTGGACACCCTTTTTCCGTACTTGGGGAATCCGCTCCCGCTTTCCGGGTCTGCTCGAGGACCCAGAATTCTCAGCGGCGGCTCGGCCGCTCTACGACGACGCGTTGGCGATGCTCGACAAGATCGTTGCTGACCGGTGGTTCGTTCCCACCGCAGTTGTCGGCATCTGGCCGGCCCAGTCAGACGGCGACGACATCGTGGTGTTCACCAATGAATCGCGTACTGAGGTTCGCTCGCGCCTCAGCGGTATTCGGCAGCAGGCGGCTAAGAACGGGGATCGGCCGAACCTGTGCATCTCCGATTTCGTTGCTCCTGCTGACGCGGGAGTTGCCGACCATGTCGGAGGATTCGTGGTGACTATGGGCTCGGAGGAGATCGCGCTGGCCGAGGCCTTCGAGCGTGAGAACGACGACTATTCCTCGATTCTACTGAAAGCTCTTGCGGACCGACTGGCGGAGGCCTTCGCGGAACGGATGCACGAACGGGTCCGGACCGAACTCTGGGGCTATTCCCCCGATGAGGCGACCGCGCCCGCCGATTTGCTACGTGGCTCGTTCCGCGGGATTCGGCCAGCCCCTGGGTACCCGTGCCAGCCCGATCACACCGAGAAGGTCGCCCTGTTCGACTTGCTCGACGCCCCTAGAGCCGTGGGGGTAGAGCTGACTGACTCATACGCGATGTGGCCTGGCTCGTCGGTGTCGGGCCTGTATTTCGCTCACCCCGCCGCTCGGTACTTCGGTGTCGGTCACATTCGGTCCGACCAGGTTGAGTCTTATGCGCAACGCAAAGGCTGGACCATCGAACAGGCCGAGTTGCACCTGGCTCCAATCTTGGATGAGAACGGTTAGCGAGTCCACACTGAGACAGATGTGGGTGGCTAATGTGGCGAAGATCGAATTTCCACTTGTCCAGTGGAACCTACCGACCTTGGGGGAACAGGAATGACTAAGACTGCGCGCATCGGGATTGCAGAGGCGATCGGTACGGCGATACTGGTGATCGGTGGGCCGGGCACCGCGATATTCGCAACTGGGGGGTTCAACGAAGGGCTCAACGTCGGCGCCCTTGGGGTGGCCTTGGCCTTCGGTCTCAGCCTGCTGTGCATGGCCTACCTGATCGGCCGAATCTCCGGCTGTCATATCAATCCCGCGGTCACCGTGGGGATGATTGCCACCAAGAAGCTTGATGCTGCCAAGTCGGCGCCCTACTTCGTTGGGCAACTGGTTGGTGGAATTGTGGGGGCCGGAATATTGGCGATGATCCTTGGCGGTACCAGCGGATTCTTGTCGCGGGCTCAGGATGCGGGCTTTGCTTCAAATGGGTACGGCGAGCACTCTCCTGGCGGATTCGATCTCATGTCGGTTGCGATCATCGAGATTGTTGTAACGGCAATCTTCGTGCTGATCGTTCTTGCGACGACCGACAAGAGTGGTGTTCCGAATGGGTTCGGCCCGATTGCTGCTGGCCTGGGGTTGACCTTGGTGCACCTGATATCGATTCCCGTTTCGAACACCTCAGTTAATCCCGCACGGTCAATTGCCACAGCGGTCTTCCAAGGCGACTGGGCTCTCGGGCAGGTCTGGGCGTTCATCGTCTTCCCGATTATCGGTGCTGGTTTGGCTGGTGCAGCGTGGATTGTGCTCGGCCCGCAGCATGCCTCGGCCGACGGTTCCGCCAGCTAGCCCAAAGGGATAAATCCAGGCGTGACAAAATTGCTGCGCCACGTTTGGGTCGGATTTCCCTGATCCTGATATCTTCTCGGTCCGATGTCGGTGTTTCTTCGCGATTACTTAACGGTTGTTTGGTTCGGCATTGCCGCGCTTCTGGTGGGCGGCCTGCTGCTCGGCCTGGCGGCGCTCGTACGGCCCTCCAACCCCAGCTATGAGAAGTCGATTGCCTATGAGTCGGGTGTCGATCCACTCGGTAGCGGCTGGTCGCAAAGCCAAATTCGCTACTACGTGTTCGCGCTGCTCTTCGTCATCTTCGATGTCGAGGCGGTCTTCTTGTTCCCGTGGGCTGCATCGATCGAGAGGTACGGTACGTTCGGCCTCGTGGCGATGCTCGTCTTTATTGTATTGCTGCTCGACGGGCTGGTCTATGCCTGGAAACGGGGACTGCTCCGATGGGTCTAGTTTCCAAGGGCCGGTTGCCCGCCCCGCTAACCAAGTTGTTCAACATGAGCAGGTCATACTCGCTGTGGGTCTATCAGTGGGGTCTTGCGTGTTGTGCAATCGAGATGGGCGCGGCGTTCGGTTCGCCCCGCTATGACGTGATGCGGCTTGGTGTCATTCCGTTGCCAGCCAGCCCACGTCAGGCCGACTTCGTTTGCGTGTCCGGGACCGTTACAGACAAGATGGCACCTGCTGTCAAGCGCCTCTGGGAGCAAATGCCCGAACCGAAGTACGCGATTTCGATGGGTTCGTGCGCCAACTGCGGCGGACCGTACTGGGACAGCTACTCGGTCACCAAGGGCGTCGATCAGATCATTCCTATTGATGTCTATGTGCCTGGATGCCCGCCGCGACCCGAAGCACTGCTCGAAGGCATCGTGCTCTTGCAGCAGCGCATCAAGAATGAAGACATGGCCGCTAAGTGGCGTGGCGAAGAATTCACCACACTGCAGAGGACGCGGGCGCTCGAAGAGGCCGCGAACCGTGGTGCCCAAGACGACGCGTCCAAACCGATTGTTGTTGGCGGTGGCCCGATTGAGTAACGAAGTTGGTGCAGATGACGCCCCGGCACTTCCGGGCGATGGTCTGCGCGAAGGAATCATCGACGATCTTCGTGCACGTATTGGCGACGCACTGCTTGAGACGCACATCGATCCCAACGATGATGTCTGGGCTCGCGTCAGCACCGAATCGTGGCGCGCAACTGGATTGGCGCTGAAGTCTGCTGGCTTCACCTGGTTCAGCTTCCTTTC
Organism: Ilumatobacteraceae bacterium; assembly: GCA_019090765.1. Taxonomy (GTDB): domain Bacteria; phylum Actinomycetota; class Acidimicrobiia; order Acidimicrobiales; family Ilumatobacteraceae; genus Sva-07. The sequence continues at coordinate 437 of JAHRVJ010000276.1, read as the reverse complement.
TGCAATTGACTGGATGCCGTCGCCGTACGGCAAGGGCGAAGATGACCCCACCGCCGACCCGGTCGAGCCTGACACTGAGATTGTGCAGGGTGTCGCCGGCGGAGAAACCCGCTTGCAGGTCTTCGCGCGCGTCAAGGATCTTGATCGTCATGTTGGGATCACCATCAAGGCTGATGTCGCTGACGATCAACCGGTGATCGACTCGTGGAGTGATGTCTATGTCGGTGCGAACTGGCACGAGCGCGAATGTCACGAGATGTTCGGAATCGGATTCAACGGCCACCCAGACCTTCGCAACATGTACCTGCCAACGGACTTTGAGGGATTTCCTCTCCGGAAGGACTTCCCGCTGCTCGCGCGTATGGTCAAGCCATGGCCGGGAATAGTCGACGTCGAACCGATGCCTGCCGACGATGACGAGGACACCAAATGACAGT
>JAHRVJ010000275.1 GCA_019090765.1 Ilumatobacteraceae bacterium | reverse complement strand
TCGTCATCGCCGGAAAACTCCTGATCCTGTTCGCGAATCAGCCTGTTCTGCCTTAGCGGCATGAAATAGCGCACGTCGTCGGCAAACAGTTGGTACCACTCCTGGAACCGGCGATCATCGAGCAGCTTTGCCTCGGCATACAAGAACCGTTCGATATCACGTTCGAGCAACACCAGATCGACGCCTCCGACCACCGCGGTCACGACCCTGCCCCTTCGCGTGCCCGGTGCGATTCTTCGATTCGCGGGGGAACCGTGCGAACCGGAACAGAAATCTCATCCCAGCTATCGGCTGACATGAACTCATTCCATCGACGGTAGAAGTTGCGCTGATTGATTTCGGAGTAGACCCCGCCGATTTCACCCGGAAACTCGGGATGTTCTCTTGACATCCCGATCCCAGCTGAGTATTCGAGTGACCTGCGCCGCTGGATTGCGCCGCCAGCACCAGCGCAATAGTTCCAGTTCTCGCCGTCGTCTTGTTCCCAGGTACCCGAAGGACCGAAGTGGCGCTGCATATCGAGCCGCTTATCGCGCTTGACATCGGCGGGAGCGTCGCTGTCGACGAGACACCACATCCACACCTCAATGGTCTCCGCGTCCTTCGGATGCCAAACCCTCACCGTACCGTTGGAGTTAAGCCACGAGAAGTTCGGAAAGATGTTGTTGTGCACCCAAAACGCGTCGTGAGCACGGTGCGCGCCAAGACGCTGCTCCATTTCCGATTCGGTGTTGTTCATGTATGCCGCAACACTGTCGCTGTCGGACATTCTGCCAGCCTGCACCCCGGGCGGCCGCTCGAACGCCCCAACACCGTGACCGCCGCCGGGGCTGATCTGGAACCCCTCCATTGAAAGCAGTGCCGCGGTTCCTTCGTCGGGTGGTGTGTTGTCACCGTAGGCCTGGACATCGGCGATCATTGCCGATACGTGACTGGTCTGGCCGTGGTACATGTCGCCAGCGAACTGCTCAGCGGCCAGCTTCCAATTGCCACGCATGGTCCACTTGAACACCCCACCAACAACCTCGGTGCCTCCCGCCACCCGGTCGGCGAGAATGTCGAAGTAGTAGGTCATGTCGCCGAGATAGTCGAGGAACGGTGACGCTGCCTCGTCCCAACAGCCGAAAATGAATCCTTTGTAGTTCTCAACGCGTGTAACGGCTCCGAGACCAAGCCGGTCTTTTGGCATGCTGTCGCCGTAACACTCATTCTCGAAAGGCACGCCGAGTAGCTTGCCGTCGTCACCGTAGACCCATCCGTGATAGGTGCAGGTGAATGACTTCGCGTTGCCTGAGTCGGCCCGACAGACCTTCATCCCGCGATGATTGCACGAGTTCAGCAACACCTCGACCGAGCCGTCCGCCTGGCGGATGACAATGACAGGATCTGAACCCATATAGGTAGTGAAAAAGTCTCCGGTTTCGGGGATCTGCGACTCGTGCGCGAGGAAGAGCCAGGACCGAGCAAACACTCTTTCCATTTCATCCTGGAAGATCTCCGGATCGCTGAATATCTTTCGGTTGATCTTGCCCGCGTCGATATCGCCATCGTTCAATGGACTAGTCATCGATAACCAACTCCCCCTTGTTGGACTCAGATATTGGAATTAGCCGTCGAGTTCGCCCACGAGGAACTGCTCGACGAGACTGTTGAACAGATCGACATGCTCCCACTGCACCCAGTGACCGCAGTTGGGAACGACGAACAGGCGCGCATCTGGGATCTCGCGCTCATAGGTAAGGCCACTCTCGAGCGGCACGAAGAGATCGTCGCGACCCCACAGCAGCAACGTCTTGGATTGAATGCGGCCGAGGCCTTCAGTGATGTCTTCGAGGGCCATTGCTTCACTAGCCTCACGGGCCGCAAGAATCTCAGGATCGATGCTCGCCTCGTATCGCGACTGGATCAACTCCTCGGTGAGCACCGAAGAGTCGTAGACGAAGGTGCGGATGAGTTCGCCCATCTTCTCCGGCGATGCACCCCCGGGCTGGAAGTAACTCATCAGCAGGCCAATGCCCTTGGGCATCTCCATCCCTTCCGGGAAGACACCTGCGGCACCCATCAGGACAAGACGATCGACCTTTTCTGGTGCCTCCATCGCGACCTTCGCCGATGTTCCGCCGCCCATCGAGTTCCCAACGAAATGTGCTTTCTCGACGCCCAAGTTGTCGAGCGCGGAGATGACGTGGCTGGCGTTGAAGGCGAGGCGCGGGTCCTTGATGACCGGCTTGTCGGACTGGCCATACTGCGGCATGTCGAACAGCAGGTTGCGATACTTCGACATGCCGGCCATGTTGCGCGAGAAGTTGCTCAGCGCAGTGGCGCCCGGGCCGCCGCCGTGAATCCAAACGACGGGCTCACCGGCGGGGTCGCCAATCTCGTTGTAGTGCAACGTGATGTCGTTGGCCTTAACGAACTTGCTGGTGTTTACTTCAGGTGACATGTTCATCTTTCGGGTAGTGGGCTAGAAGAAGTTGCTGAGGTTCTGCGACAAGATAACCGTCTGCTCAAGATAAATCTTGCGATCAGCAATCAACAGACCCCCACCAGAACGACGCACCTTGTCGTTACGAGAACCCACCCACGTCATCTCCTCAGACTTCAAACGCGTCCGATACAGAATGAAATTCGACCACACATCAAGATCACCCTCAACACCATCATCACCAGCCCCAACCACACCAGCAACACGAACATTGGTAATCAAATGCCGAGTACGCGACGGCGGATCCTCAGCCCATGCCGTACCCGTACGAATCTTCCGCACCCGCGCCTCCAACAAGGCCTTATCATCATCGAAATAGGCCATCTCACCGGGCTGGGTGAACTCCTTAGACAACTCACGACGCGTCCGCGTCCGACGAATCGGCATGA
>JAHRVJ010000274.1 GCA_019090765.1 Ilumatobacteraceae bacterium | reverse complement strand
AGCTTGACGGCGTCGGGAACATGCGCGAACTCAAGCCGGTTCGTTGTTCCTAGGGCGTCACCGTCGACCTGGTAGGGGAAGGGCGTGTCGTGCTCCACGATCAGGTTATTGACGTCGGTGCGGACGTCAAGATGGGGGGCGTCCTTAACGCCGCCGCCTCGCAGTGCCCCCGCGAGGGAGGTCAAGATCGCACTTGCCTTCATCGTGGTGAAAGTAATTGCGACCAGGCCGCGATCGAGCGTGGCCGCCGGTGATAGGTCGAGCGGCCGGTTACCCAGGTACGTGTACGGGTTGGTGTTCAGCACGATCGTGAAATAGCCGTCGGGCACGTCGGGACCACCGTCGCCGCGGAGGCTGAAATGGGGGTGGCGGCGGTCGTAACCCCAAAGCCAGGTTGAAACACCCGCTGAGATGAACAGCGGGTGGCCGAGCCAGCGCTTCAATGATCCACGCTGCTCGACCTTGGTGACGACGGCCGCGTCGTAACCGATACCAGTGTGGAAACAGAAGTATCGGCCGTTTACCTGGCCGAGGCCGATCGGGCGGAGATCGGCTGTGTCGATGCCGTTGGCGAGCAATTCGACCGCCTCGACAGGATCGTTAGGCATCCCCAGAGTGCGGGCAAACACATTTGTCGATCCTCCTGGAAGTACTCCGAGGGCCGTGTCGGTGCCAGCGATCCCAGTAGCGACTTCGTTGAGGGTGCCATCGCCGCCAAAGCCGACAACAACGTCGAGCCCGCGCCTTGCGGCATCGTGGGCAAATCGTGTGGCATGCCCGCGGCGGTTCGTTTCGACCACTTCGACGTCGTGGCCCTGACTCAGGCGACGGTGAATGACCACAGTGTTGCGCGCCGTTACCGATGAGGCAAAGGAGTTGACCACCAACAAAATCTTCAAGATCAGCGACGGTACCAAGTAGGTGATTCGCAATTGTTGATCGAGTGTTGGATCCTCTGGCTGACTCGGTTGCTGACGTGAGTTTGGGGCGAACTTGACTAAGCGGTAACTTGTGGAGCCATGAACGTGATTGTCTGTGTGAAACAGATCCCCGACCCGGCTTTGCCGGGCGAGTTGGATCCATCGACCAATACGCTCAAGAGAGAGGGCAAGCTCATCTTGGATGAGTCCGACAGCTATGGCGTCGAGATGGCGCTTCAACTCGTTGCGGCCGCTGGCGACGGTGAAGTCAGCCTCGTATCAATGGCGCCGAATGACGAAGTCTCCGGTATCCGGACGGCGCTCGCGATGGGCGCCGCGCAGGCAGTGTTGGTATCTGACCCCACGCTTGCCGGAGCTGATGCGCTAACCACGGCCAAGGTGTTGGCGGCAGCGACGAAGAAGCTTGACAGCGCCGATCTCATCATCGCCGGAACCGAGTCATCCGATGGCTACACCGGCACCGTTCCTGAGCAGATGGCCGAGATTCTGGGCCTGCCGTCGATTACCTTCGCGAAGACGATCGAGATTACTGATGGAACCCTCAAGGTCAATCGCCAAACTGAAGCTGGCTACGACGAAGTCTCCTGTCCGTTGCCAGCGGTCGTATCGGTGACTGCGGGCGTGGTCGAGCCTCGATATCCAAGCTTCAAGGGCATCATGTCGGCGAAGAAGAAGCCAGTTGAGACTGTCACCGCCGCCGACCTTGGCGTCGAGTCGGTGTCTTGGGCTCAGCAAATCGTGTCCGTCGAAGATGCCCCGGTCCGTGAGGCTGGCGAAATCATCGAAGACGAAGGCGAGTCATTCAACAAGATCGTCGAGTTCCTCGACGAACTGAAAGTCATCTGAGGAGAACCCATGGCTATCGACAACATCTGGGTATTCGCACAGGTCGCCAACGGCGCACCAACAACGGGCACACTCGAATTGCTCACGAAGGCTCGCAGCCTGGGCTCCAACGTTTCCGCCTTCCTTGGCGGCGACGGCGTGGAGGCTGCTGCTGCACTCGGCGATCACGGCGCGGCGAAGGTTTTCGCGACTGGTGATCTCGGAACTGCGCTCGCGGGCGTTGCTGTATCGGGCGCCATGCAGGCGGTCATCGAGGGTGGCGAAACTCCTGATCTGATCCTGTTCCCGCAGACCTATGACGGTCGCGACGTTATGAGCCGCCTATCGGTCAAGCTTGACCGAACGGTGCTCACCAACTCGACCGCAATCACTGTCGATGGTGACTCTGTGACGGTCCAAACACCAATCTTCGGTGGGGTCAAGTTGGTCAACTCCACCTTCACCGGTGACACACCACACATTGCGGCGTTCCGCCCGAAAAGCTTCGCCGCCGAAGGTGGCGCCGGTGCTGCTGGCGAACTCGTCGCGGCCCCCGTGCCTGACCTAGGAGCGGCAGGTGGGGCGGCTGTTGCTGCGGTTCATGTCGAGGAGACATCTGGCCCGCAGCTCGACGAAGCTGATGTTGTGGTTGCTGGTGGCCGTGGTCTCGGTGAGGCTGACAGCTTCGCGATGATCGAGACCCTGGCCAAGTTGCTTAAGGCGGCGCCTGGTGCGTCTCGGGCCATCGTTGACGCTGGTTGGGTGCCGTACAGCTACCAGGTAGGTCAGACCGGCAAGGTCGTCAAGCCAACCGTGTACATCGCTGCTGGCATCTCTGGGGCTACGCAGCACATGGTCGGCATGAAAGGCGCGAAGAACATCATCGCGATCAACAAAGACAAAGAGGCCCCCATCTT
>JAHRVJ010000273.1 GCA_019090765.1 Ilumatobacteraceae bacterium | reverse complement strand
TCATGCCGATTCGTCGGACGCGGACGCGTCGTGAGTTGTCTAAGGAGTTCACCCAGCCCGGTGAGATGGCCTATTTCGATGATGATAAGGCGTTGTTGGAGTCGCGGGTGCGGAAGATTCGTACGGGTACGGCGTGGGCTGAGGATCCGCCGTCGCGTACTCGGCATTTGATTACCAATGTTCGTGTTGCCGGTGAGGTTGGGGCTGGTGATGATGGTGTTGAGGGTGATCTTGATGTGTGGTCGAACTTTATTTTGTATCGGACGCGGTTGAAGTCTGAGGAGATGACCTGGGTTGGTTCTCGTAACGACAAGGTGCGTCGTGCTGATGGCGCGTTGTTGATTGCTGATCGCAAGATCTATCTTGAGCAGACAGTTATCTTGTCGCAGAATCTCAGCAACTTCTTCTAGCGTCGTCTGAGCTTTGCGGCTACCGTGCTGCACCGGGGAACACTCAGCCAGCCAACTCACAGGGGGTGAAGTTTCAATTGACTTCTAAGAATGCTCAGACAGCGATTGATCACTTATTCGACGCGTTCAACGACCACGATGCCGATCGCGCCGTGGCGGCATACACGCCCGACATCCAATTCAGGATGCATGGCCAGAGCGAGAATCTCGTCGGCCCCGAGGCTGTGCATGCAGCCCACGAGGGGTTCTTTGCAGGCTTCTCCGACATTCGAGCCAACATCCTCGCCATTGTTGATGGTGGCGACGTCGTGGCGTTCGAATTCGAACTCACGGGCACCAACGATGGTCCGTATGCGGGCCGACCGGCCACGGGAAGGTCAGTTAGCCTCCGCGTCTGCGACGTGGTTCGCTTCAATGCGGAGGGCCTGATTGTCTCAGAAGACAACTACGCGGACCAGCTCACGATGGCCGCTCAGCTAGGGCTCATTCCGAGCCCGGCATAGTTCGTAGGAATTTGTCCACCGAGTGACGGTCCCGTGGGGCGCCCGTGGCTCACGTAGCAAGTTGATATGGGGGAGACATGACTGGACCGAGCCAACTCAAAGGCGTCCGCGGACTAGTTGCCGTGGTTGGGGCATTCACAATGTTTGCTGTGGCCTGCAGCAGCGACGATTCGAGCGGAGGCGATTCAACAGAAGTTGAAGCGACCGCTGAGCCGACAACCGATACTTCCACGACCGACGCTGTAGTCACCACCGATGGTGCTGTGAGTACCGAAGCGGTTACCACCGATGGAGCACCGCCGAGTGATGCTCCGGCGTCAGAGCCAGTTCCTGCTACTGGACAAGGAATTGACGACGAGACCATTCTGATCGGCGTAAGCATGGATGAGAGCGGCCCGTTCGGTCCGGTCACTGCTGAAGCCCTGGCGGCTCTCGGCGCACGGTTCGATGTCGCCAATGCTGGCGGTGGTGTCAACGGTCGGCAGATTGAAATGATCATCCTCGACGACAAGGGCGATGCCACCCAGGCACTTGAGAACTTCCGCCAACTCTGGGAACGCGACAAGGTGTTCGCGATTTACACCCTTGGCGCAAACATTCCACTTGAGTACATCGCCCAGAACGAGATACCCACATTCGGCGCTGCTGGACCTTCAGCGCTGTTCTCCTCGGCATACCCAACCGTGATGCCAATTGGAGGCCTGATCCCAACGTGGGCTGGCCAAACCGCGTATGCGCTCGTCGAGTACGGCGGGATCGCACCAAAGAAGGTCGCCGTACTCTACGACCCGGTCAATGAGGCGCTGAACGACTTTGTGGAGAACTACTGGATGGAACTTGGTGCCGAGGAGGTCATCTTTGATCCCCCACCGGCTGATTGCTCAGCCCTGGTCTTGAAGTACAAAGATGCCGGCGTCGACTATTGGGACTGGCAGCACATTTCCTGGTTCCAGTGTCTCCAGGCAGAAAAGGATCTGGGTTGGGAACCGCCAATGGGCCAGGGTGGTGCGATTGCAAGTCAGATCGCGTTGGCCAGGCTGTTCGTCGACGATATGCCGGGAATCATTGCTGGGAGCCCCGCGCGGTTGGCAGACGGTCGCCCAACCTACGATTCGCCGCCTGAAGCGCACCAGGCCTACCTCGATGGAGTGGCGGAGTACGCCCCCGAACTGTACGCGGATACTGGTGCACTCAATGGCACAATCCCGATGCTCATCTGGGTCGGTGGGAGTTTCATTATTGATGCAATCGAAGGCGCCGCGGTCGAGTCAGGCGAGATCAGCCAGGGGTCGATGCTCGAATGGGCTTGGACGGTTGAGGATTGGGACACGGGTATCGCTGGGGTTCTGCATAGCGTCGCCCCGGACTGCAAGACCGGCAACGATCAGTCGATCTGGGGTCCTTGGATGGAAGATCCCTCCCCCGACGGCGACATTCTCCTCGATCCGATCACGCCCGACATGATCGACAACTCTTGGCTCGGAGTCGACAAGTGCTACCTGACTCAGCTCGCCGATGAGATCAACGGCTAATTGCTTTGTCATTCTTGATCTGGGCGACTTTCGTCACCCACTAGGTTCACCAAAAATCCTCCAGCGGTCAGTGGAGGAATCCAAGATCGAAACACAACGAGAAAGCAGGTAAGAAGATGGGTTGGCTTGAGGGGCAAGTAGCGCTGGTCACTGGCGGAGGGTCGGGGCTCGGACGCGCAATTGTCGAGCGGTTCCTGGATGAGGGCGCCAAAGTCGGCGTGCTAGAGATCAATCCCGACAAGGCACAAACATTGGCCGCGGATCTCGGCGAGTCGGTGCTGGCCGTTCAAGGTGATGTCACGAGCATGGCTGACAACGAACGTGCGGTAGCCGAGACAGTGGCCAAGTTCGGAAAGCTTGACACGTTCGTGGGCAACGCCGCGTTGTGGGACTTCGGAACTTCCGCCGAAGCAATGCCCAGCGAAACGGTGTCCAGCGCTTTCGATCAAGTATTCGGAGTCAACGTCAAGGGCTACCTCATGGGAGCCAAGGCATCCGCGGCCGCACTCCGCGACTCGAAGGGCAGCATCATCTTCACTGTCTCCAACGCGGGCTTCTACCCCGGTGGAGGCGGCCCGCTCTACACCTCCTCCAAGCATGCGGTAATGGGTTTGGTCAAACAGCTCGCCTATGAACTCTCCCCCGACGTGCGCGTCAATGGGGTTGCACCCGGGGGCATGGCTACCGACCTCCGCGGCCCAGCGGCGCTAGGACTCTCGGACACATCTTTCGGAGACGTGCTCAGCGAGGAGATTCTGGAGAAGTTTTCGCCGCTTGACATCATTCCCAAGCCGGAGGATTACACCGGCCACTATGTTCTGCTGGCATCGGCTGAGAATTCCCGCACTACTACTGGTTCGGTACACAACTGCGACGGCGGGATGGGCGTACGCGGTAGGCGTGAGTCTGAGGCGTTGATGTCTTCGTTGATGTCGCCAGATTGATTATCGGGCTCCGCGAATGCCATGATATGTTTGGACGAACTAACTAATTTCTGTCGACGAGAGGGGTTGTCGACTATTGAGGGGGAATATTATGGCTGTTCAGTTTGAGACGTCTGAGACGTTTGTTTCGGTTGAGCGGGGTGAGGTTGATCGCAAGATTTTTAGTGATCAGGAGATCT
>JAHRVJ010000272.1 GCA_019090765.1 Ilumatobacteraceae bacterium | reverse complement strand
CGAATCTCCGCTGGAGCGAGGTATTGACCGAACCCAACCCAGATTGCCCCGAGCCGCATCGCGCCAAGAAACGCCACAACTATGTCGCAGTGATTGGGAAGTGAAACCGCGACTCGATCGCCGGTTTGGATGCCGACAGATTGCAAGGCGTTAGCAGCCTGGTTGGCAGCGCGATCGAGTTGTGCGTAGGTGTAGGTCCGGTGGCGCCCGACGAGCGCTTCATCATCGGGCCCGGCACGAAGCTTGGCATCGAGAACTTCTGCCGCAGTCTGCGGGCCACCGGGAATCGGATCCGGTGCCGAACGCACAATGAGTCCGTGGTCGTCAAGTTGCATATGGCTCGGCTCTCCTGCGGGACGGGTTCGGTCGGACAACATAGATCAACACCGTGCTCAGTTCGTGATACTGCATCCAGCGACCTCGACCACGAGCTGAGTTCGGCACCCCGACAGCGCGCAGCACGAGGACCGGCACACCTGACCGTCAGCAGTCGCCAGGCCTGGCCCTTCTGCACGGCCGATGGCCCAAGTTTGTAGGCGAACTCTCGGCACCGAACTCCGTTCAGAGCGGGTCAAATTCAGAGCAGTGCCAGAACTTCCGCGGTGTTTGCGCCTAACGGGGCTGCCCTCGCGATCGGCGTGCGGTGACGAGGCGAGCGGACCACGCTGCGCAGGTCGTCATCGACGATCCAGGAGACATGATCGCTCTGGTCATCTCGACATTGCTCGACCGCCACCTGCGGCAGCGTTTCGTTGCCGCGAGCCCAGGCGGCTGCTCGGCTGAGTGGCACATCGACCACGGCACAATGCTCACCCGCCAATAACGTCAGCGCCACCAGAGCCGCTGCAAGGCCCGCGATGGGGTCGGCGACGGCATCGGCAACAAAACGCGGTGGTGCGCCCGCGACAAAGAGCCCGCCGGCAACCGCTGCGTCATCACCAAAAGCGACCCGATTGGCCGCTGCTCCATTTCGACCGTGGCCGGTAATCGAGATCCACGACACTCCGATTTCTGCCAGCTCGCGCGGGTCGATTCCGAGGGCGTCCATTACTCGGGGCCGCGAACCTTCGAGCACTAAGTCCGCACTCTCCAACAACCCCCGAAGTCGGGCCCGATCCTCTCGATTCCCGAAGTCGAGGGCGACCATCTCCTTGCCCAAATTGAGCAGATCGAAGAAGTCACGCGGTCCCGCTCGTGTCCCGTCGGGGCGATACCCCCCCTCGACCTTGATCACCCTTGCGCCGGCGGCGGCAACGAGCGAACCCGCGAGCGGCCCCGCCCACAACGACGTGAGATCGATCACCAGCGGGTGTCGACGACGCGGACTGCGCTGCGAGGCGACATGGAGCAACTGCCAAGGAGCAATAGGCGCGGAACGAAGAGTCGTAGGGACCGCGGCGAGTGGCAGGCCAAGCAGCGTCGCCGTTTCGATCAGCTCAACAGAGGGTCGAGCGGCCACTGCCTCGGCCACACTCGCCCAGTTGTTCGGATCGATCGCCGAGCCGACCAACGCCGGGACGGAGGCAGTGTCTTCGGGTCGAGCCAAGTTAAGCGCCAACCAGCCATCGGCAGAGGCGACCATCCGTGCTGCTCCCCCAACTGACACCGAGCCCTGACGCGTCAAACCTGCAATTGCCGCGCGCTCGCCCAGTAACGCAAGGCCATCAAGTTCGACCCGCCGACCGATAGCTCCGGCCGCGTCAGCGACTCCACTGGCGAGTGCATCAACACGCGGCGCGATCACTGCCGGTGCCGTCTCTGGCGGGCCGCCGGCGTTGCCTGTCAGCGCCATTGCGCCGCTGGCGGCCCACCGCGGCACGGCGTCAGCGAGTCGGCTCCGCGATTGGGTATCAAGCTCCCTCCGCACCGCTTCGAGGGGGAGGAGTCTCAGGTCAATGTCAGCCACGCTCACCGAACTCAATGCTGTTTGTGACAGTGGCGTCAGCTAGCATTCATCCAGGTTACGTTGGCGATTCGCGAGCGACAGACTGGTGGGGCCAACCGCCGGCAAACAGAGAGGGACCCAACTGTGGTGGATATCAAGCCTGGTCTTCGACTGCAAAGCACGGTGTGCCTCACCGAGGCTATTGCCGTCACAGGTGCTGGCGAAATGGACATCCGTTGCGGCGGCGCACCGATGATCGAGGCCGGGTCCGTAAGCCCCAACGGTGAGCCCGCCGCCGATGCCGCCGGTGGGACACTGATGGGTAAGCGCTACACCAACGAGGGCGATTCGCTCGAGTTGCTGGTAATCAAGGCCGGCGACGGTTCTCTCGGGCTCGGCGACGAGTTGCTGGAACTCAAAGACTCCAAGCCGCTGCCTTCGTCAGACTGATCCGCCCGTGAGAATCACCTTTGCTGGCCAAGGGAATCGGTACTCGAAATGAACATCATGCTGCTACTCGAGATGGCGAGCGGCGCGATGGGCGAGCGCGTCGCGCTCGGCTCCTCAGCATCGGGTTGGACCTACTCCGAACTCTTCCAGCGGGCAGGCGAAGGGGCCGCGAGCTTGAAGAACTCCGGAGCCAAACGCTTGGTGGTGTGCGACGAGTCGAGCCCGGCCGTGCCGCTTGGGTTGTTCGCCGCGGCCTGGGCCGGAATTCCCTACGTCCCGCTCAACTACCGGCTGCCTGACCAAGACCTCCGTGCCCTCGCGCAGCGTTCCGTCCCTGCCGTAGCGATCACAGATGCGCCAGGAAGTGAACGTCTCGCCTCGATCGATGGCATCGATATCGTGCTGCGCGACGACTTCATCTCCAACCCTGGCAGCGGACACCCTTGCCTCGAATCAGCTAGCTGGGACATGGACCCCGATGGCGTCGCGCTACTGCTGTTTACAAGCGGGACGACCGGACCACCGAAGTCGGCCGTACTCCGCCACAAGCACTTGGTCTCCTACATTCTCGGTTCCGTCGAGTTCATGGGGGCCGGCGAAGACGAAGCAACGCTTGTATCTGTTCCCCCCTATCACATTGCCGGGGTGGCCGCGATGCTGTCGGCGGTGTACGCAGGGCGACGAATTGTGCAGCTGTCAAAGTTCGATGCCGACGCATGGATCGACCTCGTAGTTGCAGAAGGCGTCACTCACGCGATGGTCGTTCCGACAATGCTGAGTCGCATCATCGATGCCCTCGAAGCCCGTGGCGGCGAAGAACTCGAAGGAGTACGAACCCTTTCCTACGGCGGCGGGCGAACACCACTTCCAATCGTTGAGCGAGCCCTAGAGCTGTTCCCGAATACCGACTTCGTGAACGCCTACGGACTAACCGAGACGAGTTCAACTGTCGCCGTACTCGGCCCAGTCGAGCACCGTGAAGCGTTTGCAAGTAGCGACCCTGCCGTGCGCCAGCGGCTGACATCAGTGGGTCTCCCCTTACCAGCCGTTGAGGTATCAATTCGCGACGAGTCAGGGCAACCAGTGGCAACCGGCACGGTCGGCGAGATTCACCTCCGAGGCGAGCAAGTGTCTGGCGAGTACCTCGAACAAGGATCCCTGCTCGACGACGACCGTTGGTTTCCAACACGAGACGGCGGCTTCCTCGACGCCGACGGATACTTGTTCGTCCAGGGACGCAACGACGACGTGATCATCCGCGGCGGCGAGAACATGTCGCCTGGCGAGATCGAGGAGGT
>JAHRVJ010000271.1 GCA_019090765.1 Ilumatobacteraceae bacterium | reverse complement strand
GCCGAGCACGGCTACATCTACCAGATGGTCGGCGAAGGTTATGAAATCGACGCCAGCAAGGCCTACGTCACCGGTCCCCTGATCGACGCCGACGGCCACGACACGGGTGTCCAGATCCAGATTCGTTCAGGCGGCGCGGCACAGAATTTCTCGACCGTCACAGAACTTCTGTACTCGAACGATGACCTGCTGCTTGGCTACGTCTACACCGACGAGGCGATCCAGTTCTCCGGTGACTTCCCCACTGTGGCCATCGAGTCCGGGTTCGAGAAGAACCCTCAGATGATCATGTGGGATCCGGCGACATACCCCGATGTGACCGGCATCGTCGACATCGGCACCGAAGACATCACCGTGCGCTACTTCGGTGGGGCGGCATACATGGACTTCTTCACCGGCACCGACATCCTCTCGGCAAGCCAGGTTGATGGTTCCTACCAAGGCGACCCAAGCCTGTTCATTGCTGACGAGGGCAGCGCGGCACAGCAGGGCTTCGGCTCGGCCGAACCGTACCTATACGAAAACGAGCTAACGGACTGGGGCAAGCCCGTCAGCTACGAATACATCAACGACCTCGGCTGGGAGAACTACGCCGAGTCGATCGCCACGAAGCCTGAGAACATCGAGACTTACAGCGCTTGCTTTGAAAAGCTTGTTCCGATCATTCAGCAGGCCAGTGTCGATTACATCAACGAACCTGCCCGGACCAACGCGATCATTCTTGACGCAGTGGCTGCCTTCGGCGAGGACTTCGGTTGGCAGTACTCAGAAGGAGCGGCCGATTTCGGTGTTGCAACCATCAAGGCTGACGGCCTGATGGGCAATGGCCCAGATGGAGTTATCGGCAACTTCGACCTCGATCGGGTCACAACGCTGATCGAGCTGGCCGTGCCAATTTACGAGGCACAGGGCGCCGCTCCGATGGAGGGTGTTACTGCCGAAGACATCGTCACGAATCAGTTCATCGACGACACGATCGGTCTCTGATCGACACTCGAATCAACTGAATAGCGAGTAGCGATAGAGGGGGAGCTCCCAGGAGCTCCCCCTCTCCGCGCCCCAGACCCCTTCCGGTGAGTTTCCGCGCGACCCCCTCGCGCTGAGACTCATCGATAGATCGGGTTGAGGTTGCGGAGGAGAACTTGGAGGAGGAGATTGGCGCCAGCTGCGATGTCGGCGTCGGCGGTGAACTCGGCGATGTTATGGCTCACGCCTCCGACACTGGGCGTGAAGATCATCGCTGACGGGCAGATCCGTGCAAGCATTTGAGCATCGTGCCCTGCACCACTAGCGATACGGCGGGACGCGAGACCAAGCGAAGTCGCCGTCTCCTCCAACAAATCGATGAGCTCTCGATCAAATTCCACGGGCTCAAAACGAGCCAACGAAGTGCTCGTGATCTCCACGCCCTCAGCGGCCGCAACTTCAACGCAGTACGCCGCCAGCAGGCGTTCAGCCTCAACCAGTTTCGTATCGTCGGGGTCGCGTAAGTCAACTGTCATCGTCACCTGCGAGGGCACGACGTTGATCAGGTTCGGAACCATCTCGACCCGACCGACCGTTCCCACCATCTGGCTGTCGGCGGTGGTGGTCAACTCGCGCACAAAGACGCCGATCGCCGACGCCACGAATGCGGGATCGCTACGCACGCGCATCGGCGTCGTCCCGGCGTGCGCGGCACGACCATCGATCACGAGTTGTGTCCAGGAAATACCCTGCACTCCTTCGACAACACCGATCGGAACGCCCTCTCCTTCCAATATGGGGCCTTGCTCAATGTGGAGCTCGACGAACGAATGCGGAGCGACGGCGGTCGGGCAAGGAAGGCCTCCGTCGTAACCGATTCCGATCAGCTCGTCCCCCAAGCGGGCCTCATTGTCGACCGCGCGCGCGTCGAGTGCTTCTTCCAACGACAAACCGCCTGCGAACACCAAGCTGCCCATCATGTCGGGGGCGAAACGCGCGCCTTCCTCGTTGGTGAAGAAGACCACGCTGTAGGGACGTTCGGTGTCGATCCCGTGCTGCTCAAGCGTCTCGGCCACCTCAAGTGCGGCGAGTACGCCAAGGATCCCGTCGAACCGGCCGCCTCCGCGCACAGTGTCGATATGCGAACCGGACATGACTGCGGGGGCCGCTGGGTCGGAGCCAGGTCGAGTTCCAACCACGTTGCCGATGCCGTCGATAGTGACGGACAATCCGAGATCACGCATCCACGTGACGACCAAGTCGCGACCGCGTTGGTCGTCGGCTGTGAGAGCTAGCCGAGCACTCCCCCATTCTCCGTCAGGGCCATCCACCCGACCGATTTCAGCCAGCTCGTCGATCCGGCGTAGCAGGCGGTCGATATCGATCGAAAGGTCGCCAACAGCACTCACGACGGTTCGCGAAGAGGCAACTCAAACGACGCAATCTCGCGCAGAGCTCCACAGAAAGCCTCGACCGCCCCGCTGAACAGTTCGGCCCCTAGTTCGGCCGTGGCTGAGGTCGGGTCGCCAATGTGGCCGTCGGGGCCGAAGTCGTTCGACAACCAGCCGAACCCGACGGAACCTCCAAACCGCACGTAATCGTTCTCGTCGAGCGCATCGGGAACATTACGGACCGCAGCCGACATGTCGACCAGGTCAGGGTCCAAGTGCAGCATCAGCGATGTTTCATCAGTTCCGCCGTGGACACCCATCCCCAATTCGCCCGCGGCCGAAGCGCCGCCCTGATCGGGAGGAACACCTGGGTGAGTGAGAAACGTCATCAACCCGTGCGCCAAACGGATCTCGCGATTCGCAGCGGAGACGAGCGCCGAGTTGCCCCCATGACCATTTAGGAACACAAGCTTGCGCGCCGGAGTTGTGGCGACGCAGCGTCCGATGTCGTCGAGTACGGCGAGCAAGGTAGTCGCCGACAACCAAATCGTGCCCGCTGACCAGGCGTGCTCATTTGACTTGGTGTAGGCAAGTGGTGGTAGAAGCCAGGCATTGAATTCCTCGCCGACTCGCTCAACAGCGGCCGAGGACACCCGGTCGGCAATCGTTAAGTCGGTGTTCATCGGTAGGTGCGGGCCATGCTGCTCGATCGCGCCAAGCGGCTGGACCAAAATGCTGGCTTCGTTCAACAGCCGATCCATCTGCGGCGCACGAAGGTCAGCTAGTTGCCGTGTGCGGTAGTTCACACCGGCACGTTACGCCGCGGGGGACGTGGTGAGTGATACTGCATTCATGCCGTCGCCGAAAATCGCATCAGGGGAAACCGACTACGACGCGATCGTTATTGGCGCGGGCCACAACGGACTCGTAACGGCGGCCTACTTGGCACGCGGCGGAATGCGCACGCTGCTGATCGAGGCGCGGTCAACCGTCGGCGGAACCGCGGCGAGTGAACCGTTCGCCGGGACCACCGTCAACATCTGCAACTGCGACCACCTGACGTTTCGTACCACTCCAGTGATGGATGAGTTGCGGCTCAGCGAACACGGTCTCGAATACATCGATATCGACCCAGGACAGCACAATCTCTCGTGGGCCAGCGCCCAACAAGGTCAGGGCTGGTCGCTCCACCGCGACATCGAGCAAACAATCGAAAGTCTCGGGCAGCATTTTCCCGAAGACGTCGAGGGGTACCGCCGTTATACGAAGGCCGCGGTGCCAGCAGTCGAGATGATCTTCGAGGCGGCCTCGGAGCCGCCGACGCTGTCCAGCTTGACCCGTTTGGCCATCCGCCGTCGCCTGGCCGGCGCGCCGCGGCTTATGTCATGGTCACGTAGAAGCGCGGCTGACCTGCTCCGATCCTTCTTCAGTAGCGAGGCCGTCCGCGCTCCTGCCGCACTGACCGGGCCGATGGTTTGGGGAATCTCACCTGAAGCGCCAGGCAGCGGGCTCGGTGCACTCACCCACGCCATCCGTCACGTCAGCAAGGTCGGTCGACCTGTTGGCGGTAGCGGTGCCCTGCCTGAAAGTTTGCGGGTGTCATTCGAGGCCATGGGCGGCGAACTGCGACTCAGCAGCGCTGTCGACACCATCATGTGTACCGACAACAGCGTCAGCGGCGTGGCCCTCAGCAGCGGAGAGGAGATGTCGGCACCCATCGTAGTCTCGGCTTGTAATCCGCATGACACCTTCTTGAGGTGGCTCAAGAACCCCCCAGCCGCGGCCGACGACTTGCTCCGCCGTTGGAAGAACCACAAGCGCTCTGACGGGTTTGAGTCGAAAATCGATGCTGTGCTGTCGGAAGTCCCGAAACTGAAGGGCTTTGACCACCCGCTCGGAGCGACCACGGCGCTCGCTCCATCGCTAGCCGACATCGACCGCGGCGCCGCGATGATGCGTGCCGGCCAAGTTCTTCGACGCCCAGGGGTACTGTTCAATGTGCCGACGATATTGAACCCCTCACTTGCTCCGCCCGATCAACACCTCCTAAGCCTCGAAGTGCTGTACACGCCGTTTGCACTGCGCGGAGGGTGGCCTGGTTCCAACGAGCCGGAACGTTGGCTG
>JAHRVJ010000270.1 GCA_019090765.1 Ilumatobacteraceae bacterium | reverse complement strand
GATGCGCGTGCCATTGGGCCGGTTAGCGATGTCGGCGTCGGCGGTGGCCGCGGGCGCTACGTCAGTGCCTGCCAGCGCGATGGTCGCGTCAGCGGCCGAGTCGCTACGAGTCAAAACGAATGCGGCACCGCCAACGACGATCAGCACCGCAGCGGCCGCCGCAAGGGTGCGATAGATCCGGCGCCGTCGGGTATCGATACCGACCACATTGGTCGGCTGACGATCGGTAGACGTGTCGGAGTCACCACCAGGGTTCCCCTCCGCCAAGCTGTCGCGCTCGGCGGTGATCGTGGCGATGATCGCATCGACGCCTGACGGGTCGACGTTGCCCCAAACCGCTGGCTCGGCCAAGAGCGCGGAAAGCTGATCGTTCAACGCCGGCTCGTCAGGCGGGCCGTTCGGGGTTAGCTCTTCGGTCATTGGTCTTCTCGGTTACCTCTACGGTATGAATGGCCCAATCGGTTCATGACGTCACCAAATGTTCCAACGCGGCTGCCAGCCGTCGATGAGCCCGGAACGATCGTGACTTGATTGTTCCGATGGGCACCTGCAACTGCTCGGCGATTTCGGCATGTGTTAATCCGGCGAGATGCGATAGCTGGGCAACCTCACGTTCCTCACGGGGGAGACTGTCGAGCGCACGCCGCACCTCGAAAGCTTCCCAGGTTCGCTCGAACGAAGGCGCATCAACCGAAACCTCCACCTCGGGGTCGTGGCCACCAATCGTTGGGCGCCGCTCCCTCCGCAAGACATCGATCGCCGTGCGCCGGGCAATGGTGTAAAGCCACGGTCCGATCTCGCGGTCGACATCGAAACTCGCCGCGGCTTTCCAAGCCTTTACAAAGGTCTCCTGAACAACATCGTTCGTGAGATCGTCGTTGCCGATGATTGATCGAGCAACGGTCTGAACGGCCCCTGCGTATTCCGCGTGGACCTCGCGTATGGCATCCGGATCGCCAGCGCGGAAGCGCGCCAACACGGTGCGGTCCTCCAGCGGCATTGCGTCATCCTGGCAGACCCCTCTCCGCTTTGAAGTGAATACCGCGCGGATCTCGCGAACCGAACGGTCGCCCGGCGACGTATGGGTAGACGAAGAAGCAAAAGATCAGCCACCCGGAGGACCTCACCGCCCATGACAACGACGATCGACAACACTTCTACGCCGTCACCGCGCGTAGCGGCCCCGCTGCTCACCATCGCCGCCGTCGGAGGGGCTGTCGCTGTTGCGATCGGTGTGTACGGCAACGTCCACGACCCGACCGGGCAAGCGATTACAACGTTCGGATTCCCGAGGGTGTTGCCGATGAAAGCGTGGTTCGCTACCGGTGCCGCGTTCTTGGGGATTCTGCAACTTTTGTCGGCGCTGTGGATGTGGGGCCGCCTGCCCAAAGCGGGATCAAGCCCCGCCTGGCTGCCGCCGGCTCACCGTTGGTTGGGAACTGCAGCGTTTCTGCTGACCCTTCCCGTCGCGTATCACTGCCTATGGTCACTTGGATTTCAAGACACCAACGGTCGAATCCTGGCTCATTCGATTCTTGGCTGCGCCTTTTACGGAGCTTTCACAACCAAGATGCTCGCGTTGCGTTCAGATCGCCTTCCTGGTTGGACGCTCCCGGCAGCGGGCGGGACGCTCGTCGCGATTCTGACGGTGATCTGGCTGACCAGTTCGTTGTGGTTCTTCACCACGATCGGCTTCCCCGGTGTTTGAGTCCCGGCCTCCCACTCAAGGAATAGTGCGAATGATCAACCGTCGACACTCTCAGTTCGCTGGAGCAACAAAATGAAGAAGTTCACTCCGACTCTGCTGATCTGTGCCGCAGGCGCGTTGATCTCGGGCGTCGCCCTCGCGAGGCCCGCCGACGACTCTGCGGTAGTTAGCAGCGAGTACGAGAGCTCACCGGTGGCAGCCGATTCGGCGAGGATCCAGATTGAAGGGTTTGCGTTCACTGAGGCGCCCAGCGTTGATCCGGGTACCCAAATCGTTGTGTCGAACGACGACGGCGCCGCGCACACACTCACCTCCGACGACGGCCTATTCGATACTGGTGACATCAGCGGCGGAGCATCGGCCAGCATCACGGCACCGCAAGAGGCTGGCACCTACAGCTTCGTTTGCCTGATCCACCCTTCGATGACTGGGGAGCTCACAGTCTCGGGCTAGGTGTTCTCGCAGCAGCTTGGCAAAGGATCGGTAGCCTCGTGCTGTGATTTCTTGGCCCGCAGCCGACCTTGCAGTCGGTGCAGCTAGAGCGGTGCTCATGCTGCCTTGGAGCCGGTCGTGACACGAATCACCGCATGGTGTGCAGTGCTCGCGCTGACGATTGCTGGTGTTGGGTGTGGCGGCGACGACTCTGACAGCTCGTATGTTGAATCGATCCGGGCGGCTGTTGAAGCTGTTGAAACCGAGCGTGGAGGCCCGCAGGAGTATTTCGAGGTCACCGCGAACCGGCAGCTCACGAACGTGTTCGTGGCAGTCGATGGTGGGAGTGCCGCTATTGCGTACGTCTACCTAGATGGAGAGCTGCAGTCCCCGGGGCCGCGCCTCGAAGGGGCTTCGGGCCACACTTTCGTCGCGGCCGATATCGAGTTCGATGAGAATCTTGTGTTCACACAGATCGAAGAGCAACTGCCCGAGGCCACGGTTGGAGCACTAAGTGTCGAAGGGGCCGCTGGTGACACTGTGCGCTACGTAGTGTCGACGCTTTCTCAGCAGGGCGGGTCGCTTGATGTGACTGTCGGCCCCGATGGATCTGTGCTCGCCGTCGACCCAATCTGACCGCCTCCGCGCCAACAAGATCAGGGGTAACTGACCCTGCGGCACATGCTTGGTACCGTATGTACGGCTATGACCACCTGGGGAACATCCAAGAAGCGATCGTCGCGGAAGCGTGGCGAACGCGGCAAGTCCGATTCTTCGGCGGGCTCTACTACGTACGGGTCTGGCTCCAGATCGCGTAAGTCGAAATCCTCTGGCAGCGTTCGTGATGCCACTCCGCCAGAGATGCCACGGTCGCGACGCGATCGTGTAAATGCTGAACTGCGTGAAGCCGTTGATGGGCGCGAACATGAGTTCCTTGGGCTGGCCCTTGTTGGCGGAGCGATTCTGCTTGGGTTAGCGATCTATCTAAACCTTGCTGGCCCGCTGGGCAGCGGCACCGAAACGGTCCTTGGCTGGTTCTCCGGCATTGGCCGGTACGCCGTTCCCGTCGTGCTGGTCGCGCTCGGAGTATCACTGCTGCGCAGTGGCCGCACCTCTAGCCCAATCCGTTTAGCAATTGGCTGGATAATGGTGTCGTTGGCTGCTCTTGGGCTGCTCCATGTTGCTCGTGGGCCCGACAAGATCTCGGCGAATTTCGACGAACTCGGCACAGCGGGAGGATGGATCGGAGCACTCATTGCCGAACCGCTTGAGGCTTTGATTAACTCCGCGGGGACCGTGGTGTTGCTTGTTGCAGTACTCCTGGGTGGACTATTGCTGGTTACGCAAACCTCGATACGCACGATGGCCAGCAATACAGGAGGGTTCATCGCAGCGCTTGGCGGGCCCATCGGTCGATGGGCAAAGTCGACCGTAAATAACATCTCCACTCTCGATAGCGACCGAACCGACGAGGCGCTGCGCCCAAAATCGGTGTTCGACGCTGAGTCAAGTGGCGGCGACGAAGGCGTGGTGGGCGAGCCATCGGCTCTCGCTGCTGGCGGAACGGCCGTCTACGATTTCAAGGCCGACGGCGACGACTTTGGAGAAGCAGAGGCTGCGCCAAAACGTCAGCGCAGGTCGAAACCGAAGATCTCAACAGGGTCCCAACCGGATTCGACAGCCACGGGTGGCGGCGAGAGCGGCGATTGGGTGCTGCCTCCCATCGAATTCCTTGATCGGCTCGGCAAGCAGTCAATCGACCGGAAAGCAGTCGAGGCTCGTGGGCGAACTTTGGAAGACTCCCTGCGCTCACACAATGTTGATACCACGCTTGTCGGCATGACAGTTGGGCCGACGGTCACGCGGTACGAACTTGAGTTGGGTTCAGGGGTCAAGGTGGCCAAGGTCACCAGTCTCCAGAAAGACATTGCGTACGCAATGGCCGCCACCGATGTGCGCATCCTCGCGCCTATCCCGGGCCGGTCCGCGATCGGTGTTGAAGTTCCCAATCATGAGCGGCAACTTGTCGCGCTCGGCGACATCATGGCATCGTCGGCAGCGGCGAAGGCCTCGAATCCGCTTGATGTCGCGGTCGGTAAAGACATCGCCGGCGAAGCTGTGTTCCTTGACCTGGCATCTACGCCACACATGCTGATTGCCGGCGCGACCGGCGCAGGTAAGTCGAGCGGAATCAACTGCATCATCACGTCGTTGCTGATGCGATCTACTCCCGACGATGTGCGTCTCATTCTGATCGACCCCAAACAGGTCGAGATGGGTCAGTACGCGCGGCTCCCGCATCTGCTCACCCAGCCGGTGACCAACCCCAAGAAGGCGGCTAACGCTCTGGGGTGGGCGGTCAAAGAGATGGAGCGCCGCTATGACGTGCTCTCGGAGTCCAGCTATCGCGACATCACTGGCTACAACAAGGCTTTCGCGAAGGGCGAGATTGAATCTTCTCCGGGCTCAGACATCGAGTACGAGCACATGCCGTACATCGTTGTGGTTGTCGACGAGCTGAACGACCTGATGATGGTCGCAGCGCGCGACGTCGAAGAGTCGATCACGCGCATTGCTCAGAAGGCCCGAGCCGTCGGCATCCACTTGATCGTGGCTACGCAGCGCCCGTCGGTAAACGTGATTACCGGCGTCATCAAGGCCAATATTCCCGCTCGGATGGCATTTGCCGTTTCGAGCCTCACCGACTCTCGGGTGATTCTCGATCAGCCCGGCGCTGAGAAGCTTGTGGGCAAGGGCGACATGCTGCTACTGCCCGGGAACTCAACTGTCCCCAGCCGAATTCAGGGTTCTTTTGTTAGCGAAGATGAGGTCCGTCGGGTGGTCGCGCATTGGCGTGAGCAGTCACCCGAGCCGATCTATTCCAGTGAAGTAGAAGACGGTGGCGGTGGCCCGGGCGGCGCCGTTCCAGGTGGCGCGGGTGCCGCGCTCGTGCCGCCGGCTGCCTCCGCTGGCGCTGGCCTTGACGTAACTTCCGACGCCAACGCCTTCTCTGCAGCGGACGACAATGACGACACTGCGATGATGAAGCGGGCGATGGAGCTGGTGGTGCGCAGCCAACTCGGTTCTACGTCGATGCTCCAGCGAAAATTGAAGATCGGTTTCGCCCGAGCAGGTCGCATTATGGATCTGCTCGAACAGCGCGGCGTCGTCGGACCGAGCGAAGGATCCAAAGCACGAGCGGTCCTAATGACCGTCGAGGAATACGAACTCTTAGAACAAAACGGCCAGCTCTAATCGCACGGAGGGGTCTGACCCCTCCGTGCGATTCGGGGTGCATGGCGGGGTGTTCCACGGCTGACAGATATCGTGGCTAACCGTGTCGCAGCGCTTCTATATCGAGACGCTCGGTTGTCCGAAGAACGATGTTGATTCCGACAAACTGATCGGAGCACTCGTCGCCGACGGAATGTCGCCG
>JAHRVJ010000269.1 GCA_019090765.1 Ilumatobacteraceae bacterium | reverse complement strand
TCGTCCGCTCCGAGTGACCCAGATGAAGACTCACCGGTTGTGGCAGACGACGAATCGTCGGTCACGGATGGTTTGACATTGGGTGGCACGGGGTCGACAGCCGAATCCATAGTCGAGCCTGAACCTTCTGTTGAGCTTGAATGATCGTTGTCTTGTTCTTTGGCCTCAGGCGATGGGTCGAAACCATCAGTACGGGCAAATAGCGCATCGGCGCCGACCGGCGTCGACCGGTTCAAACCTGCACTGGGGTGACCCGCTGGTTCAACCACAGCGTGAGGTTCTGGCACATTCTTGATCCCACGTGGCCGAGGAGTCTCGCTCGTCGGATCGATTTCTCCTGCCTCAATGCGGTCTTTGATCACTCGGAGCGGAAGGTAGTTCTCACGTTGCTCCCGCAAAATGCAGCGCAGCAGAATAATGTCATCGTCATAAAACTTCCGATAGCCAGATGCGGTGCGCTCCGGTGCGACCAGGCCTTGACTCTCCAGAAAGCGGATCTTGGAGATCGTGACATCAGGAAATTCTTCCAACAGCAGCGCGAGCACTTCACCGATTGACAAGTGTCCGGCCAACGTAGAAGCTCCGGTTGATGCGGCTGGACCGCCTGAATCAGGCATCGTGGCGCTCAAAGAAAACCAATCGGAATTTGCCGATCTGTAGCTCGTCGCCGTGGCGCAACAGCATCTTGTCAATGCGCTCCTGATTGACGTAGGTGCCGTTCAGCGACCCGGCATCGCTTGCGATGTAGCCGTCAGACGTTTGTTCAATCTCGGCATGACGTCGCGATACGGTTATGTCGTCGAGGCTGATTTCGGAATTGGGGTGGCGCCCAAGGCGGGTGACTGGTTCGTCGAGCGTGAAGCGTGCGCCCGCTTGGGCCCCAGCTCGAACAATTAGCACACCGATTTCGTTGGGTAGTTCCCCGACGGGAACGACTACATCGTCGGATGGTCCGGGCGCATCCTGTAGCGGGTCAACCGCCGCGAGGGTGATCGTGCGGTCGTCAAGTGAGTCGAGTGGCGAACCGCAGCTTGAGCAGAACGTGCTCTCGGGCGGGTTGCGGTGACCGCACTGATTGCAAAAAACGTACGTGCTCACGTCAGGCATCCGTCAGTGCCCTGTAGGCGTCGGCATCCAGTAGAGCGTCAAAGTCGCTCGGATCGCTCATCTCGATTTGGCAGATCCAACCTTCGCCATACGGATCGCTGTTGAGTAGCTCGGGGTGATCATCGAGCGCGTCGTTCGCTTCGCCGATCGTTCCCGCGACCGGCGCATTGATGTCGCTCACTGACTTTGTACTTTCGACTTCAGTGAACGAATCGCCAACGGTGACGGTGCTGCCCTGTTCGGGAGTTTCAACGAAGACAACGTCACCGAGCGCATCCTGGGCGTAGTCGGTGATACCGATCGTGACGGTGTTGCCGTCTCGGCGGACCCATTCGTGATCGGCGGAATAGGAAAGATCCGGGGGGATGTTCATGCGCCAACCGTATACGCGATCAACCCGTGCGCGTGACTTGAGCGGAGCGTAATGCTCGCCCCTCGGCCACTCCGCGGCGAACTTGAGGGATATAGGCGATCCCGGTCCAGATACTCAGGGCTAAGCCTGGCAGCCCCAGTATCCAAGCGACCACTTGGAAACCGTCCGCTCCGGGCATGTCGCTATTGCCCAACAGGAATCCGGGAACAGCGAACATCAGCAAGAACGTTGCCAGCTTGCCCCAGTAGGTCACGTCGAGGCGCGGCATCTTGTACACCACCGTCGCGATGGCCATCATCGCGCCGACCAGCAGTTCCCTCGCCAACACCGCGATTGCAAACCACACCGGAATCGAACCATCGATGATGATCGCGGTTATCGCAACGATGAACAGCAGACGGTCGACAGTCGGGTCAAAAACTTTGCCGAACTCGCTGACCTGATTGAGGCGCCGCGCGAGGTAGCCGTCAATCCAATCGGTCGCTCCGAGCGCCCCAAGCATCCATGCTGCGGCGACCCGATTCTCCAAACCGAACAGCACCCACAGGAAGACCGGAAGGCAGAGCAGGCGGGCAAGGGTGAAGGCATTCGGGATCGTCCAAATGTTGTTGAACATTGACTCCGACTGCCCGGATTCCGGTCCGCTAGTCGCGGCCTCACTCTTGGTCACCCGAATGAGCGTATTGTGGTCGTATGGCTTTAGATCAACTGTCTGGGAAGGTTGCCTTCATCACTGGAGCGGGGTCGGGTCTTGGCGCCGCATTTGCGCGACGCCTCGCCGCCGATGGCGCGTTCGTAGTTGTCAACGACATCAATGAGAGCGCCGACGCTGTCGCGCTCGAGGTCAATGGAGCGTCCGCGGTTTGTGATGTCACCGATTCCGAAGCATTGACTGCCGAGATTGACCATACGGTCGAGCGCCGCGGCCGGATAGACATCATGATCAACAATGCCGGAATTGCTCCCCCGGTGGATCCCGCACGTTTCGAAGCAGCTGTAGCAAACGCCATGCTCCGAATGGAAGGCCGCATTGATGAGATGCAGGCACTAGGCGCGATTTCGGGGCTCAGTGATGCTGAGTGGGACCTGATGATTCGCACGCACCTCTACGGAACGTTTTTTGGGACCCGGGCTGCGCTGCGCCACATGGAGACTGCGCGGTCGGGCTTGATCGTCAACATTTCCTCAGTCCTCGGTTTGCTCCCGGCTCCGGGTGCGGCCCACTACTCCGCGGCGAAAGCGGCAATAATCGCTTTCACCAAGTCAACGGCGTTGGAAGTAGCGCATCTTGGTATCCGAGCCAATGCGGTTTGCCCTGGTTACGTCGATACGCCGCTGCTCGCCAGCGCTGATGATCGCATGATGGCTGGCATCAAACTCAACATCGGGATGGGCCGGTTGGCTACGGCTGCTGAACTGGCCGAACTGGTCCGTTTCCTCTGCGGACCCGAGTCGAGTTACTCCAATGGCGACGTTTATCCTGCAACGGGGGCCTACTCGTGAGCACCGTCTTCACCAAGATCATTGAGGGAGAGTTTCCGGGGACCTTCATTTGGCGTGATGATCTATGTGTCGCCTTCATGTCGATCAACCCCATGGCGCCTGGGCATGTTCTTGTCGTACCGATTGAGGAGATCGATCATTGGATCGACGCCTCAGCCGAATTGTCGGACCATCTGTTCAGAGTGGCGAGAACCATTGGCGTTGCCCAGCAAGGCGCCTTCGACTGTGACCGCATTGGGTTGATCGTGGCCGGGTACGAGGTTCCGCATACCCATCTCCATGTGATTCCAACGTCCGACATGGCCCAGCTCAGCTTCGCTAACGCTGCATCAAGCGTTGATCGCGAAGACCTCGACGCGTGGGCCAACGCGATCCGCACCCAGCTCCGCTCGGCTGGCGCCACCGCAGTCGTCTAACCCCGTTCTTCGATGAGTTTCAGCGCGACCTGTGCGCGCGAAATCTCATCGGTGGGTAGGGGCGATCAGGTCGGGGCGATTGTTGCGAGCGTTATTGACGTCGGTTGAGACTTCGTGCATCGTGAGCAACCCGTCATCGCGGGGCGGGAAGATCGCACTCAGCGACTCGATGTCGTGGTTCTCTGGATTAATCCACGCCGACCACTGCGACTTGGGAAGAAGTACCGGCATTCGGTGATGGACCCTGGACATCAATTCATTCGCCTCGGTGGTA
The DNA here is from genome assembly GCA_019090765.1 of Ilumatobacteraceae bacterium. Classification (GTDB taxonomy): domain Bacteria; phylum Actinomycetota; class Acidimicrobiia; order Acidimicrobiales; family Ilumatobacteraceae; genus Sva-07. Next base: position 1,177 of record JAHRVJ010000269.1, on the reverse strand, counting down.
ATGATCGTCGCGCTGTGGAGGAACCGGCTCTCTTCATCGGATGGATCCTTCCACGCCGTCCACAACCCAGCGACCGCGAGTGGCTCACCGTCGAGGCGATTGATGAAGAGCGGTTGCTTGAGGGGCTTCCCCTTCGCGTTCAGCGGACCGTCCTCGTGGCCGGGTTTCCACTCGTAGAAACCGTCCATCGGAATGATGCAGCGCTTCTTCTTGAACAGCCCTTTGAAAGCTGGCTTCTCCGCCAGCGTCTCGGAACGAGCGTTGGTCATCCGTGAGCCGATCTTGCGGTCTTTGGCCCAACTTGGGATCAACCCCCAATGGAATGTTTGGACCCGCGCAACGCCATCTGCCCCTGCAACAACCGCATAGATATCTTGCGATGGTGCGACGTTGTAGTTAACGCCAAGACTGCCAGCGACGGCGTCGGCTTCGAAGTAGGAGGCGATCTGGTCAGGTGTCGATGTTGAAACGAAGCGGCCGCACATGCTGTTATCCCAACCCTGCGCCCGCTGCTACGACGTCGCCGCGCTGAGCGAGGACATCATCGTGACGAGGTTGCCTGCGGCTAGGCGGTACCAGATCCAACGTCCGCGCTTGTCGCCTTCGATCAAGCCTGCTGCCGAGAGCACTTTCAGGTGATGGGAAACCGTTGGCTGCGACTTACCGACTGGACCAACGAAATCACAAGCGCACACCTCGCCAGCCGGTGCGGACGCGATGATCGACAGCATCTGTAGACGAACCGGATCGGCGACGGCCGCGAGTTCGTGGGCGAGGGCTTCAGCCTCGTCGGGCGACAAGCGGCTGACCGCTCCCCCACAGCAGGCATTCCCATCCGTCGAAGGGGTGGAGGGCGAAATGGCTTCAGCAGTCATATTGATCATTTTCGATAAGTAGGCTATGGTCCGTCGACCGTAGCTTGACTCAACATTACATCCGCCGTCCAAACGATCGCCACCATGACAGACACCGATTCCGCACCGATCGACCTCAGTGAACCGTCGATTCCGTATTCCTCCCGGCTTCTCGCCGAGGGCATTGGCAGCGCGTTTCTGATCATCGCCATCATCGGTTCGGGGATCATGGCTGAGACCCTCTCCCCCGATGATGTCGGACTTCAACTGTTTGAGAACGCAGCCGCTACCGCGGGCGCCCTGATCGGGCTGATCATCATGTT
>JAHRVJ010000022.1 GCA_019090765.1 Ilumatobacteraceae bacterium | reverse complement strand
GTTGGCAGCACAGCCACAACCAGCACGATGACGCCCATTCCTCCCATCCACTGAGTTGTCGAGCGCCAGAACAACAACCCCTTAGAAGTTGCTTCGATATCGGGGATTACGGTCGCGCCAGTTGTGGTGAATCCCGATATCGACTCGAACAAGGCATCGTCGATTCGATCGAATTGACCGGTCAAGATGAACGGGATGGCCCCAGCGAAGGCCATTGCCAGCCATGCGAGGGTGACCGTGGTGAAGACATCGAGAGTACGGATCTGTTTCGGTACGAGAAAGAGCCGCCACATGGCCGACCCCACCGCCCAGATGACCAACCCGGTCGACAGCAAGACGACGACGTCGGGCCCCCCATCGATCAGATCAACGATTCCGGATACCGTGATACCCACCCCGACAACCGCCAAGGTGAGCCCAACGATGCTTGCCGGTAACGACAAAAATCGACCGGGTGCAAGCAACCGCTCACCCCGAGCTCCGAATAACGCCACCCTCCCGCGCTGGCGATCCTTGATTGTCACGCCGAGAAGACTTTCCTCGCTGCCGACAACGAATCAGGACGGGAAAACAGAACGACGCTGTCGCCAGACTCGAAGACTGTGCGGCCGCGCACAATTTGGGTACTGCCGTCGGGGTGGATCACAGCGCCCAGAAGCACCGAGTGCGGCAGGTGGAGGTCGGCGACTCGTGTGCCAACCGCTCGACTCCCAGCCTCAACCTTGAACTCGTTGACCTCGACATCACTTTCGAGGAACGTTGCAACCGAAGCCGTGCCCCCGCGAATGCTTCGCAATACAGCGTTTGCCGATGCCGTCCGCGGGCTTAGCGCGGCATCAATTCCGAGTTGTCGCACGAGTGGAAGCAAGGCCAGACGATGCAGCACCGCGACCGTGAACGCGTTGCCTTCGACAGCGGCATAGGCGCACGCAAGAACGTTCGAGGCGTCATCACCAGTAGCGGCGATAACAAGGTCCATTCCCGACACCGACTCCTCAAGGAGCAGTTCGGTGTCGGTGATATCGCCATGAATAATCGTCACCCGTGAAAGACGCTCGCTAAGCGCCTTGGCGCGCGATGCGTCGTTTTCAACGAGGACCACAGTTGCGCCCTCGCTCTGCAAGCGCTCGGCCACACGCGATCCGACGGCACCCCCGCCAAGCACCATCACTCTGCGCGCTTGATGGACCGACACGCCGAGCAAGCCCAGGATCTGACCGCGTGCAGCTCGCGTGGTCAATATTCGAACGTGGTCACCGGCCTCGATGACCTGGTCGCCGCGCGGGATCACGGTCTCGCCATCGCGAGTTACTGCGCCAAAAAGAAACGGCCACTCTGGTTCGAAGGACTCCCCAATCTGGGCGAGATCGAGACCGATAAACGACGATGCTCCTCCGACAGTTACCCCGAGCAGAATCAGTTCTCCCCCGGCCATGGGGTAGACCTCGTCAGCGCCTGACACGTGTGCCAACTCCAAGATCTCGTCGGCGGTGTCGGCGTCAGGATCGATCACCACGTCGGCGCGCATGACTTCCATCAGGCGTTCCCCTAAGGGACCACGGAGTTCTTCGGTTTGGATACGGACGACAGTTTGTTCAACGCCGTATTCCTTAGCCAGCAGCGAAGCAAGCAGATTCACCTCGTCGTTCTGCGTGACCCCGGCGAGAAGATCAGCTTTCTCGATGCCCGCGATTCGCAGCGTCGACGGGACCGTTGCGCTACCAACTACCACCTGCACGTCAAGCTCTGCCCCGATCGCTGCCGCGATCGCTTCGTCTTGCTCAACAACGACAACATCGTTGCCTTCAGCGCCGAGGCGCTGCGCTAGATACCAACCGACTTCGCCGGCGCCGACGATGATGACGTGCATGTTTCCAGCCTTACCGATCGAGCCTTCTACAACAATTCCGATTTAGGTGAGCGTCGAGACCGAGGTAAGGAGAGCGCTGGGAGCAGAGCAAAGCGCTGCGGTGGCCTCTGAATCTGGGAAGGCTGAACACGCCGACTCGGCCCGCGCGACGTAGTCACGAGCGACTTCGAGGGCAGATGCCAGACCGTCGTTCGCCCGCACAATCGACAATGCCTTGTCTTGAGCAGCTGGCTCTAGTGGAGCCCCAAGCAAAGAGCGCAGCTCCTCGGCGGCAGCGTTGCCCACATCGAGCGTACGGAGGACCGGCAACGTATAGACACCCTCAACAATGTCGTGCCCGGCGGGCTTGCCAAGTTCTTGGTCGGTCGCAACGATGTCGAGAATGTCGTCAACGATCTGAAAGACCATGCCATAGCCATTGCCGTATTCAGTCAGTGCATCGATCATCGGGCGATCGTGTCCGGCCACGATGCCACCAATTCGTGCCGCCGTACCGTACAGCGAAGCCGTCTTGCCATGAATGGAAGCGAGATAACTCGACTCGGTACGTGAGATGTCGTACGTGTGTCGCAGCTCCTCGATCTGCCCTTCGCAGAGCCAGCCGATTGTCCGCGCCAACAAGCCCGCCACTTCCGTGCCGAGTGAAGCAGCAATCTCTGAAGCCCGAGACAATAGAAAATCGCCAGCCACGATTGCCTGAAGATTGCCCCATTTCGCATTGACGGTCTCAACGCCGCGCCGTGTATCAGCTTCGTCCATTACGTCGTCGTGGTACAACGAACCGAGGTGGACAAGCTCACATGCCACCCCGCCTCGAACAGCTTCGTAGGAGGCGTCGGCTCCGAGCACCTGCGCACCGGCGACCGCCAGAACGGGCCGCAGACGCTTACCGCCAGCAACGATTAGGTGCGACGCAAGTTCGTTGAGATACGC
>JAHRVJ010000268.1 GCA_019090765.1 Ilumatobacteraceae bacterium | reverse complement strand
TATTTGAGGGCCCGATCGGCTTGGCCGACCAAGCTCCGAAACAGGCACACGGCGGACGCTCGCCTTGCGCAAGCCGGTAGGCAATCAGAGCAGTGAAGACAGTCAGCAGTACAAGCGCGGCGACAGCCGCGAGCGAACGAGCCACTTGCGTAACCAGTAGCGCGCCGATCACCAGCTCAACCCATGGAACGAACGGAACTAGAAATGCTGGGGCTCCAAGACCTCGGGCCTGGCTACCCCAAGCCGGTCCGGCAGCGATCTTGGATGCACCAGCCGCCAGGAATGCGATTCCGACAATAACCGCAGCGATAGTTGCCGCGCCGCTCACGAGATCAGACAGTCACGGTCTGGCGTTCGCGAGAGGCAAATGCCTCGACTCCCAGTTGATCAGCGAGCTCAATCGCCTCACCAAGAAACTCGTCGAGCATGTCGTCACTGTGACTGGGGTCGTGGTGGAACAACGCCAGCCGCTTCACCCCAGCCTCGCTCGCCAGCCGAATCGCGAATTCGGGCGTGCAATGCCCCCAATCATCTCGATCGGCGAATTCCGTCGTGGTGTACTGAGCGTCGTGGATCAGTAGATCAACATCGCGGCAAAGGTCAATTGCGCCTGGGGAGAAGGAACACGAACCGTTCGCTGGCATTTGATGATCGCTGAGGTATGTGACCGACTTGCCCTGCCAGGTAACCCGATACCCGAGCGTGCTATCAACATGGGGCACAAAGCGCGACATCACCTGCGCTGTTCCAACCGCGAACTCATCGTCGCCGACGCTGTGAAAATCGACGTTGCCCGGAAACTCGGAGAAGTTGATCGGGAACAAGGGCGGCTTAACCGTTTCGGAAAAAATCTGCGCAGCATCGCGGCCCGACTGCTGCGCGGGGGCATAGAGACTTAGGTTGGCGCCACCATCCAACAGTGGCTTAAAAAACGGCAACCCCTGGATGTGATCCCAGTGCAGGTGAGAGAGCAGGCAGGTTCCCGAGAACGGCCGGTCAAGAGGTAGCCGGAGACCGAAATACCGCAAGCCCGTTCCAAGGTCGAAAAGGATCGGATCTTCGCCGGGAATCGCCAACGACACACAGGAGGTGTTGCCTCCATATCGCACGATGTCGTCACCATGGCACGGCGTCGACCCGCGCACCCCATGGAACGTCACCGACATGTTTGTCGCCGCGCTAGCTGAGTCAGAAGAGCCGTCGATACCCCAACGATAGATCCTTACCCAACCCAAACGGTAGCCACAGATGTCACAGTCGAAGACTGGTCGTTGCCAACCACTACCGTCGATTCGATGACGAGCTATAGCCACCAGCAACCAACGGTGATGGTCGAGGTCAACGATGTTGAACTCGCCTGCCTCACGTCATCGTCTATCGATGACAAGTCGAAACCGCTGGCCGTTTGCATCCACGGCTTTCCCGACTCGGCTCACACCTGGCGGCACCTCATGCCTGCTCTCGAACAAGCCGGCTACCGAGTCGTTGCACCCTTTCTGCGCGGCTACGCGCCGAGTGCCGTACCGGCGGATGGGCGCTATCAGGTTGCAGCGTCGGCGCTCGACGCGATCAAGCTTCACGACCACTTTGAGGGTGACAACCGAGCCGTCCTCATTGGCCATGACTGGGGTGCCTCCATTGCCTATACCGCAGCATCTGCCGAACCCGATCGTTGGGCGAAGGTTGTTGGCCTGGCAGTACCTCCCGGCCCAGCTTTCGGTGCCGCGTTCCTAACCAACACAGCCCAGCTCAAGAAAAGTTGGTACATGTTCTTCTTCCAAAGTCCGCTGGCTGACATGGTCGTGCCCACCGACGATCTGGCTTTCATCGACATGCTGTGGGCCGACTGGTCGCCCGGCCATGATGCCGCCAGCGATCTAGAGTTGCTGAAACCTTCGCTTCGAGACCCAGCCAACCTGACCGCGGCGCTCGGCTTCTACCGGGCCGCCCTCGGCGATGGTTTCGTTGATCCCGCCCTCGCCGATCTCCAAGCGAAGGGGCAGGAACTTCCATCGCAGCCGCTGCTCTATCTCCACGGATCCGACGACGGGTGCGTCGGCCGCGAGGTCGCCGAGTCGGCCCGCTCGATGGTCGCCGACAATGTCACAATCGATTTCGTTGACGGCGTAGGCCACTTTCTACTTGTCGAAAAGCCCGACGTCGTCAACGGCCGCATTCTTGAGTTTCTCGAATGACCGAACCTCGCGCTGCCGTTACCGAGCCGCCGCTACCCGACGGGATGGTGGTCATCGTTAAGGAAGACTGCGAGACATGTCAGGTCGTTGTGCCCGTACTGCGGCAACTGGCCGAAGCAACCACGCTGACGGTCTACACCCAAGACAATCCCAGCTTTCCCACCTCGCCACAGGCACAGCATGATGCCGATCTCGCCGTCAGCTGGCACCACGAAATCGAGACAGTCCCTACTTTGCTGCACATCGTTAACGGATTCGAGGTGGACCGTGCAGTGGGTTGGCTGCGCACCGACTGGGAACGCGTCAGCGGCATCGGCAACCTCGGGCAGGAACTCCCCGAGTTTCGACCCGGCTGCGGATCGTTAAGCGTCGACCCCAACCTTGTCGATGAACTCAGAACACGGTTCGGTGCATTGTCGTTGGCGGCTCGGCGCATTGATGTCGCTGACGCCGAGGACGACATCGAGATGATGTTCAATCGCGGCTGGACCGACGGGCTACCGGTAGTACCGCCAACCGAAGAACGAGTGATGCGGATGCTCACCGGCACCAGCCGGTCCCCATCAGAAATCGTGGCGACCATTCCGCCCGACCTCGTTGACGCGACCGTCGAGAAAGTCGCGATCGCTGCCGTGATGGCGGGGTGTAAACCCGAATACCTGCCATGGGTATTGACCGCGGTAGAAGCTGCCTGCACCGACGAATTCAACATGCACGGCATCCTCGCCACCACGATGCCAGTGGGGCCAGTCATCGTGTGTAGCGGGCCGGGAACTCGGGCGATCGGAATGAACTCGGGAGTCAATGCTCTCGGGCAAGGCAACCGCGCCAACGCCACTATTGGTCGGGCGCTGCAGCTATTGATTCGCAACGTCGGGGGTGGCCGCCCTGGCGAGGTCGACAAAGCCGCCCACGGTGGCCCGGCCAAGCTCAGCTTCTGCTTCGCCGAGAACGACGTCGAATCGCCTTACGGCACGCTCGCTGGCCAACACGGCGTCGAGCCAGATACCGACGCGGTCACGATATTTGCCGGTGAGGGTCCGCGTCTGGTGTTCGATCAACTGTCTCGCGAGCCCGACTCGCTCGCCCGCTCAATGGCGGCTTGCCTACAAGCGATGCATCACCCAAAGATCGTGATGGGATTCGACGCGATTGTCGTGATGGGTCCTGAGCACGCCAACGTGTTCAGCC
>JAHRVJ010000267.1 GCA_019090765.1 Ilumatobacteraceae bacterium | reverse complement strand
TTCATCAGTCGAACACGCCGAGGCTGTCGCCGAGGCGCTCAGAGAGCACCTGATAGCTAAAGTCATCCATCACTCGCTGCCTCGATCGTTCGGCCATCTGTTGGCGCAATTCATCGTCGTTGAGCAGAGTCGTAAACGCGTCGACCACCGATTGCACGTTCTCGGGGTCGCGGATCACGATGCCCGTCTCACCGTCAGCAACCGCTTCAGCAGCCCCGCCGGAGTCACCAGCGACCTGTGGGACACCGCAGGCGGCCGCTTCCAGAAAGACGATTCCAAACCCTTCTTGCTCAAGCCCACCCCATCGACTGCGACACAGCATTGTGAAGATGTCGGCGCTTCCGTATAGCAGCGGCAGGTCGGCGTTGGGTACTCGTCCGAGGAATCGCACCGGAGCATCGAGTTCCTCGGCAAGTCGCTGCAGGCGGTCGGCTTCACGCCCGGCGCCGGCAATCACGAGCAGCAAGTTTGGCCGGCTTCGCCGGAGTCGCGCGACCGCTCGGATTGCGGTATCGAAGCCTTTCCGCGGCACCAGACGCGAAACACTGACAATCAGCTCCGCATCAACGGGGATTCCGAGGCTTTCGCGAGCCGCGGACCGTTCGTTGTCCCACAGCGGTCGAAATTTTCGGGGGTCGACGCCGCATGGAACCACCGTGATCGGGAGCGTGCGCCCCGCTGCGCGTTCCGCTTCTGCGGCGGGGTATCCCCCCGCGGCAATCACATGCTCGGCTCGCTTCAGGGTGTAGGCCAGCGTCTGCTTGGCCCCGGGAAGGCGGCCCGGCACCGTGACTTCAGCGCCATGCAGAACGAGGTAGTAGGGAAGATCGAGAGATGGCCCGATCAGACCGAGCGGAACCGCCGGATCGAGCACGACGAAGTCGGCACCAAAATCTGCGGCGAGTTGATTGACACGCTTCACCATCGAGGGGTGAGGCAACAACACCCGCTCACGGGTTCGCTCGATTCGGTACGGCTCTCCGGCGTCGAATTCTTCCGACCCCTCGTACGGACTGGTCAGCACCGCGAATTGCTCAGACGGAAGGCGTTTCCACCATTCCCAAAGCAGCGACTGGATGCCGCCGATCTTTGGCGGAAAGTCATTAGTGACCAGCAGGTGTTTCATGAGCCGGCTGTCACCGTATCTGTAGGGGCGACCTCCCGCTCAGCGAGTCGCGCCAGCGCCCATTCGGCGTGTTCGGCCAGAATCGGGTCTGCGGTCATGCGATATTCATCAAGCAGTGCCAACACTCGTTGATCGGCACTGTCGCCAACGTTGCCGATCACCACCAACGCGTTGCGGCGTACCCACCGATAGTCACGGTTGGCGACATACCAGTGGCCGTAACGTTGCTCAATCCATTCGTCGCTCTCGCTCAACAGCGTCACGGCGTCGACCCAGGCTCCGACCGTTTCGTCGAGTTCAAGGGTGTTGCGGGGGCCAAGCCGGACTGAGATCGGACACAGGTCTTGACAGTCGTCGCAGCCGTAGATCCGATCATGGATGAGCGCTCTGTACTCGAGGGGAATACTTCCCGGTTTCTGGAGAATCCAGCTGAGACAACGCGCCGCGTCGATCACGCCGGGAGCGATGATCGCCGCAGTCGGGCATCCGTCGAGACAACGGATGCACGTACCGCAGCCATCGCTGGCTGGTGTCGTGGCCGCCGAGTACTCCGCAGTTGTGATAATCGACCCAAGCACGAACCAGCTTCCGGCACCTGGAATGAGGAGGTTGGCGTTCTTGCCATACCAGCCGAGGCCCGCACGATGGGCAACCGCGCGATCGACAATCGAGTTGTCGTCAGCAAAGGCCACTGCCCGGTGATTGCTGCGACGAATTCTCTTGGCAGTCATCCGCAGCGCATCACGCAGAGGGGCGTAGTGATCGACCCAGGCATACCGACCCACACGGGCTTGGGGTCCAGCCGGAGCACCGGGCCGATCGGGATCGCGGTCCGTCAGGTACGGGCGCGCGGCCACAATCACCGACTGTGCGTCACGAACCGCCAGCCCAGGGTCAGTAGAGCGGTCAGGGCTGCGGTAAGTGAACTGCATTCCATCGTGCAGCCCTTGGGCCCGACGTTCGTGGAGGTCCTTTCGAGTCTCCAGTAGTACTTCAGCTGACGCGACCCCAACGTGGGTTACTCCGCTTGGCTCCAACAGCTGCCGGATCTCATCGATCGTCGGAAGTGGCTCGGGGCGTCGCACAGCTAGTCAGGGTACGGCACAAGCAACAGCGCGGGCCACTGGCTCGAACTCTTCGGCGGAGGCGAATGTGACTGGATCGTCAACCAGGCCCGCACGTTTGAAGAGCTCGATCGCACGCCGCTGCGGTGCCCCCAGATCGAACAACGGAACCGTCACGAACTGAATCGGGCCATCATCGTTGGCCAAGAGGTGGGTAACCACACAGTCGCCGCAAGCCGCGGTGCCCGCCGCCATACATGTGCCGCATTCCATCGTTGGGGCCGTTTCGGTTGGTGTTTCAAACATGCCCCCATCCTCATCGAGGGCTGTCACAACGTTCTTCGATGAGTTTCGGCGCGACCCCCTCGCGCGAACTCTCATCGCAAAGGGGTTAGAGCACTGCGAGGAGGGCGTTGCTTGGCAAGGTGTTGACGCCGACGGCTCGAACGTCATGTAAAATTTCGGCGTCGTTGGTGACAAC
>JAHRVJ010000266.1 GCA_019090765.1 Ilumatobacteraceae bacterium | reverse complement strand
CGGGTGGGGTAATCATCGAGCACCCCCAACACCGACGATTCGTCGAGTCGCACCCCGACTTCTTCGTCTGTCTCGCGCAACGCGGCATCAACCACAGATTCGCCGGAGTCGAGACGTCCACCGGGCAACGCCCACTGCGCGGCATGGGTGTTGAGACGTGAACTCCGCCGACATAGAACAAACGATGCGCCGCCCGCAACGGCTGCCATCCGTCCATCAAGATCGGAAGTATCAGATGGGATCACCGACAGGTCGACTTGCGAAGCTCCGTGCGGGTCGTCGAGATCTGATCCCACGACGGAATCAACGAGCAGAATCGCGACAGCGGCATGCCGACGACCTTCGAGAGGTACTTCCACCCGATCATGGCGGGCAAGATTCGAGGCGATGCGCGACCGCAACTCGTCGTTCAAGTCGATGGGGCTTGGCCGGTCGGCTAGTTCGTCGATGCCGACATCATGACACGTCCGACCGGTCTAGGAATCTCGATGGGTCTCGTGCTGGTGTTCGGGCTCGTGGAGGTGACGATGCCCGACGTCATCGTGGCCACCACTATCACTAGCGTCGTGAGCATGACCGTGCCCGTGATCGTCGACGAGTAACGCTTCGGATTCGAACCGCAACAGGCGCCCGCCAAAGGCCTTGGCGAGATGTTCTGGACGCAGCACCTCCTCCGGTGTGCCGTCGGCGATCACACATCCGGCAAGCAGCATCACCCGCTCCGCCCGGGCAGCTTCTTCCAGATGATGAGTAGAGAACACAACCGTGACGCCTTTCGCGACCTCCTCAGCGATGATCTCGAGTATCGCTTCTTGGCTGGGAAGGTCGAGGCCGGTGATCGGCTCGTCGAGCAGTAGTAGCCGCGGCGAACCGATTAGCGACTGGGCGACCAGCACCCGTTGGCGTTGACCGCCCGACAATTCGCTGAACGAGCGATGCATCAAGTTGGACACAGCAAGACGTTCGGCGACCTGGCGGATCTCGGCACGGTCGTCGCCGGTGATGCGCCTCAGCAAACCGCGACGGCGATAACACCCCATCCGCAACACTTCCTCGACGGGTAGCGGCATCCAGTCGTGCTGGCCGTGCTGTTGCGCGATGAACGCTGCCTCGATGCCCGCCGATCGCTTGATATCGCCGGTCGTCGGTGATGAGAGACCGGCAAGAAGACGCAGAACGGTGCTCTTGCCACTTCCGTTCGCGCCCACCAGCGCCACCGACGAACCTGGTTCGAACGCCGTTGAAGTGCGGTCGATTGCAATCACATCGCCATAGCGGACAGCCACTTCTGAAAACGTGACTACTGGGGCGGGGGACGACGCCGAGCCACTTGGCGCACGGGTGGCGCCGTAGATCTGATCGGACCGCGACATGGCTCTCACGGTAGCGCGTTGGATAATGAGATCCATTCTCAGTAGCGTGTCGGAATGAGCCTCCCCCGAACAATCTCACGCGCTGTAACGGCGACCGTTGTCGTGGCAACCGCGCTGGCTGCCTGCGGGAGTGACGAATCGGCCTCGACAGACACCGGCCAGGTGCCGACGGTTGTGGCAAGCACCAGCATCTGGGGAGACATCACGGCCAACGTCGCCTGTGGCGGACTGGCTGAGGTCGAGACGATCATCCCCCTGGGCGGCGACCCGCACTCATTCGAAGCGTCACTCCGCGATCGCGAGACAATGGAGAACGCGACATTGATCGTCACCAACGGGCTGTCGCTCGAAGAATCTCTGGGTGACACCATCGATGCCGTCGAGGCGCGCGGAGTTACCGTGCTCCGAGCGACAGATGGAATCGAAACGATCGCGCTCGGCGCCACAGACCTCGACCACAACGGCTCCGACGACAGCACCGGGTCGGGCGACGATCCACATGTATGGCTCGACCCAACCCGTGTCATCGCGACACTCCCGACAATCGCAGCCGCGTTAGCGGAGGCCGGAATTGACCGTGCCGCCCTCGACGACTGCGTCGCCAGCTACACCGACGAGCTCCTGGTGCTCGACGCAGAGATCGAAGCGATCGTCGCACCCCTCGATGAAGCCGACCGGCTCCTGGTTACGAACCACGACTCGCTCGGGTACTTCGCCGATCGATACGGCTTCACCGTGGTCGGTAGCGTGATTCCGTCATCGAGCACGCTCGCCGAAGCGAACCCGGCTGAACTCGAAGAACTCGCTCAACTGATCGAATCAACAGGGGCCCGGGCGATTTTCGCCGAGACGCAACACTCGGCATCTGATGCTCAGGCGCTCGCCGCACGGGTCGGCGACATTGAAGTAATCACGCTACGCACCGGAACACTCGACGCGCCCGGGACCGAAGGCGACAGCTATCTCGGCTGGCTACTCCAGAACGCCCGCCTGATCGTCGAAGGCTTGCAATGAGAATGCCCAGCGACCTCGATAACGGACTGGTGACGTGGGTTTCCTGATTGACCCCTGGAACTGGTGGATTGAACCGTTTAGCGGCAACGAGTTCATGCGCGACGCACTTGTCGCGGGGCTGCTCACAGTCATCACCACATCACTAGTTGGCACCTGGGTAGTGCTGCGAGGGATGAGCTTTCTCGGCGACGCATTGGCCCACGGCGTGTTGCCCGGAATCGCGATCGCATTCATCATCGGCGTCGACACGTCCATCGGCGCCTTCGTTGCCGCGGCCGCGATGATCGGAGGGATCACGCTCATCCGTCGACACTCGCCGCTGCCCGACGACACCTCCATTGGCGTGCTGTTTGTTGGCTTCCTCGCCCTCGCAGTGGTGATCATGTCGACTCAGCGAGCTTCCTACACCGGCGACCTCAACCGCTTCCTGTTCGGGTCGATCACCGGCCTCGATAGCGGCGACATCACCCGTCAAGCCATCGCCGCGGCGATCGCCCTGATCGGTGTGATCGTGCTCTATCGGGCCTTGCTCGTGATGACCTTCGACGAATCGTTGGCACGAATGCTCGGGTTGCGTCCGGGTCTCACACAGGGTGCCCTACTGATGCTGCTCGCTGTTTCGATCGTCGCGTCGTTCGAGTCGGTCGGCAACTTGCTGGTGTTCGCGTTCCTCATCGCGCCACCCGCCGCCGCCTCGCTAGTGGTCAAGAGGGTGCCGATGATCATGGTCGTTTCGATCGTGTTCGGGTCGGCCGCAACCGTCGTTGGCATCCTCATCAGCTACCACCATCGCAGCGCGGCGGGCGCGTCCATGGCGCTGTGCTCAGTGGTGTTGTTCTTCATTGTCCTGGCCGCCACGGTGGTTCGCAAGAGCCTTGCAGGCCGACGTATGGCGATCGCATAGTTCGGACTCTTGTTCCTTTCGATTCGTTGTTTGGTACATACGTTGCTTTCTTGTTGATTGGGTTCTAGTGTGTGTTCATGAATCCGGGGGGACTTCTTGAGCGAGTGGAACAGACCACGATCTCTG
>JAHRVJ010000265.1 GCA_019090765.1 Ilumatobacteraceae bacterium | reverse complement strand
TTTGGGTGGTTCGCTTACCCACCACTATCGGGTGAAGCCGGATCACCGGGGCTGGGCGCTGACCTCTGGATTGTTGCGATCATCCTCACGGGGACATCGGGCACACTGACGGCAATAAACATGATCAGCACCGTCACGATGATGCGCACACCGGGCATGACGCTGTTCCGCATGCCGATCCTCGTGTGGGATCTGTTCATCACCGCCTTCATGGTGCTGCTTGCGTTCCCCGTCCTTTCTGGCGCGTTGCTGATGTTGCTCGCTGATCGTCATGTCGGAACGCACTTTTTCGATCCACTCGAAGGCGGCTCACCGATCTTGTTCCAGCACTTGTTCTGGTTCTTCGGTCATCCCGAGGTGTACATCGTGGCGCTACCATTTTTCGGTGTCGTCACCGAGGTATTCGCGGTGTTTTCCAGACGCCCGACGTTCGGCTACAAAGACCTCGTGTTCGCCACGCTGGCCATCGGCGTACTCAGCTTGTCTGTCTGGGCACACCACATGTTCGTGACGGGCGAAGTGGTGCTGAAGTTCTTCGCGCTCACAACCGCGCTCATTGCAATCCCTACCGGGATGAAAGTGTTCAATTGGATCGGCACCATGTGGGGCGGGTCAATCAGCTTCAAAGCCCCGATGAAGTTCGCCATCGGCTTCCTGGTGCTGTTCGTGGGCGGCGGCATGACCGGTGTAATTCTGGCCTCACCCACACTCGACTTTCACCTCTCCGACTCGTATTTCATCGTCGCTCACTTCCACTACGTAATGGGTGGAACAGTGGTGTTCGCACTGTTTGCCGGGATCTACTTCTGGTGGCCAAAAATCACAGGTCGCTTCCTCTCCGAGCGGCTCGGCACAATTCACTTCTGGATGCTGATGGTCGGCTTCAACATGACCTTCTTCGTGATGCACTTCCTCGGACGAGAGGGAATGGCCAGGCGCACGGCCGACTACCGGCCGATTGGAAACTTCGAGCAATGGAACATGATTGCTTCGGCGGGTTACGTAGTGCTCGTCGCGTCGTTCGTCCCATTCGGCATCTCGGTTATCCAGTCGCTACGCAGCAAGCCCACCGCGGGTGCCGACCCATGGCATGGGAACTCGCTTGAGTGGGCAACCATGTCGCCTCCTGCCGAGCACAACTTCGACTGGCTACCACCCATTCGTTCCGATCGGCCGGTGTTCGACTTCAGGTGGGCAAACTACGAGGAGCTGACATCCGCTGGCGTCAAGGCCGCTTGGGACGCTCGCAACACTCAGCCCGAATCAGCCCCGGCCGACTCAGCCCAGAGTGACTCAACCTTGGAAGATGACTCGTGAAGCTTGAGTCGATTCTGTGGAGCGGTGTCACTTGCTACTACATGATGCTCGCGGTTGTCTATCTGCTTGTCGGCGGATCTCCCGGCGGGGTGGCCCTGCTCTTTGCGGCCGCCGCACTTGGGGGCCTAGTCGCTGGTTGGACCTGGCATTGGCGACGCAGCCACGGGCCGCGACCTGCAGACCGCAACGAAGGTAGCCCCATCGACCAGACCGGAGTAGTTGGGGTTTACCCCACTGCCAGCCTTCGCCCATTCGCGCTAGCCGTCGGAGTCACCGCCATGGTTGCGGGAATCGCGCTCGGTTCTTGGCTGAGCATGATCGGTGTCGCTCTCATCGCGTCTCAGGTCCTGCTGCTGGTCCACGACATCGATAGCTGAGTCGGGCGCTGCAATGCTCGCCCATTCAAGCAGCGCCGAACACGCACTTCTGATCGCTACTGGCATTTGCGCGGTGCTGATCTATGGCTTGGGATGGCTACGACGCCCCAAGGCATCAACAGCTCGTTTGGCGGCCTGGATCTCAGCGGTAGTCGTCGCGATGCTCGCCACCACTCCCACAGTTGAAGAGTGGGCTCATCGCTCGTTCACCGGGCATATGGTCCAGCATTTAGCACTGATCGTCATCGTCGCCCCGCTAGCGGTGCTCGCCCAGCCAATACTCACCTTGCGTCACGCACCTTTGGTGGGTCATCAGCCGCGACCAACGTCGCGATCCGTGTCGCGTTGGTGGCGGCGCTATGCCGCAATCGCTGCGCCGACGATATTTCTCGGGGTGCTACTGCTTACTCACCTAACCGACATCTACGAGCTGGCCCTCGATAATCGTCTCGTCCACCACATTGAGCATGCGGCCTACCTCGGTAGCGCAGTGGCACTCTGGGCGGCGATTCTCGCCCCCGGCCGCCGCAGCGCGGTAACACGAGTCGGCGCGGCCTTCGCCGTGATCGCAGGTTCGGCGCTGCTGGGCGCGATTCTGATCTCAGCTACCGAACCATTGGTACCGACCTACGTCGAAGGCCTCGGCCCCGAAGAAGCGCTCAACGATCAACGTCACGCGGCGTCGTTGATGTGGGCTGGGGGAATGGGCACCACGCTGCCACTGCTACTGACGAGCGTGTGGGTCTGGGCTGCAGCGGAACAACGCATTACCGAACGGACGGAAGAACTCGAAGACGGCCGTACCCAAAACGCCCCGCGAGAACGGTCTAGTGTCGACCCTCATGTCCGGAACTCCTGAAGTATCACCAACGAACGTAACTAACGACGGGAGTACACCAAAGCAGGCCAAGCTGATCCTCGGGACCCTGATCCTTGTTGCCGCGGTGGCCAATATCAATCTCGCGGTGGCCAATGTCGCCCTTCCCGAGATCGGCGGACATTTCAATGCTGACCAAACCGATCTCAACCTGATTGCAGTCGGCTACTCGCTTGGTCTCGCCGCCTCGGTGCTCTGGCTGGGGGCCGTCGGCGACCGCTATGGCCGCAAGACAATGATTCTGATCGGCATGTCGTTGTCGATCCCAGCAGGTTTGGTCGCCGCCTGGGCACCGTCAATCGAAGTGCTGACCGGGGCCCGAATTGTTGGCGGGTTGTCGGCCGGTATGGCCTTCCCCACGACGCTCGCCCTGATCACGGCTCTATGGTCTGGCAAAGCACGCACGAAGGCAATCGCTCTCTGGTCCGCCCTTGGCGGCGGGTTTACGGCGCTCGGACCACTGGCAGCTGGAGCCCTACTCGAATCGGCTTGGTGGGGTTCGGTGTTCTTGATCACGATGCCGTTGGCGGTCGTCGCGATCGTTCTGGCACTGTTCGTTCTTCCGGCCCACATCAATGAGTCGACCGACCCGGTCGACAACCTGGGCGGAATTCTGTCGGTGTTCTTCGTTGGCACACTTGTGCTGGCGATCAACTTCGCGCCGTCACCAGGCGAGCTGCCTTTCGCGCTGGCAATGGGCGGAGTAGCGCTTGTAATGGGCATCGCCTTCGTGATGCGGCAACGAATCGCGAAGTTCCCGTTGTATGACCTCACAATCGCCTCGCGTCAGTTGTTTTGGGTTGCGGCAATCGGCGGGATCATCGTTTTTGGTTCGTTGATGGGCGCGATGTTTGTTGGGCAACAGTTCCTTCAAGAGGTTTTGGGGTACAGCACACTCGAGGCCGGCGCCGCGTTCCTCCCTGCAGTTGCTTTTATGGTCCTGGCCGCGCCACGGTCAGCGAAACTCGTTGACACAATCGGATCGCGGCTGACCTTGCTACTCGGCTACGTCTTCTGTCTGGCCAGCTTCCTTTCGATGCTGATCCTCTGGGACGAGAACACTCCATACATCTTGGTCGCCATTCCGTATTGTCTAATCGGACTCGGAGTCGGATTCGCGGGCACGCCCGCCTCGAACTCGTTGACCGGATCAGTACCTGTTAATCGGGCAGGAATGGCCTCGGGCACTGCCGATCTCCAGCGTGACCTTGGCGGGGCAATCATGCAATCGATCCTCGGGGCGCTGTTGGCCGCTGGCTACGCAAAGGAGTTTGGCAAGCTCATTGCTGCTGCACCAGCCAAAGAACAAGCGCTCGTCACAGACCAGGTGCAAACCGAACTGCAACGTAGCTTCTCGAGTGCCGCGGCCACTGCTAAACATCACCCTCTGCATGCCCAAGAGATCATCGCCGCAGCCCGCGAGTCGTTTTTGAGTGGCCAGCGATGGGCCTACGCCGCGGGATCCGTCGCGGTGGTCCTCGGAGCGGCGTTAGTTGCCTGGGCTTACCCGAAGCACGACGAAGAGCTACGACTCGCCAGCGAGTACCACCGCATCGACGAGGGCTCGACCGCCTAGCTGACCTTGATCCGCGGGAGGATCCTGTCGATCCACTTCGGTAGCCACCACGCCGACTTACCGAATATTTGCAGCAACGCCGGTACCACGATCAGCCGGATGATGAGCGCGTCGATCGCGATCGCGATCGCCAATCCGAGCGCCATCTGTTTGACGGCAGGCGATGGGTTGGTGGCGAAGGCAACGAACACGCTGGTCATGATCAGCCCGGCGGAGAGAATGATCTTGCCGGTCGTCGAAAGTCCGGCGATTGCCGCGGGGCGGGCTTCGCCGCTGTCTTCGTACTCTTCGCGGACTCGGCTGATCAGGAATACTTCGTAGTCCATTGAGAGTCCGAACAGAATGGCAAAGAGCATCAGAGGGAAGAACGTTTGGATGGGAACTGTGTCGGTTAGCCCAACGACATCTTTCATCCAACCCCATTGGAAGATCGCAATCGTGGCGCCATACGCCGCTAGGAAAGACACCAGGGCCATGACCGCAGCCTTGACCGGGATCAGCACTGATCTGAAAGCCGACATCAGCAGCAGCATGGCCAGCAAGAGCAC
>JAHRVJ010000264.1 GCA_019090765.1 Ilumatobacteraceae bacterium | reverse complement strand
GTCCTCGATGTCCACCTCAAAGGACACGTCGCGCCCACCCGGTGGGCAGCAGCACATTGGCGTGAGCGCAGCAAGGCTGGCGACGAGGTGCGCGCCAGCGTGATTAACACAGCCTCAGCAGCAATGCTCGGAAACCCCGGCCAAACAAACTACAGCGCCGCCAAAGCCGGAATCGCCGCAATCACACTCGTTGAGGCAATGGAGCTTTCTCGATACGGAGTCCGTGCCAATTGCTTGGCCCCGTTAGCTCGCACACGACTAACGCTGCAAACCCCCGGTGTCGGCGAACGGGTAGACCCCCCGGCCGATGGCTCGTTCGACCTCTTCGACCCGGCCAATGTCTCTCCTCTGGTCGCCTACCTTGCTGCTGCCGACTGCCCGTTCACGGGCGGAGTGTTCCATGTCGGTGGCAACGAGGTCGGCTTGTACTCGGGCTGGAGCCTCGACGACGAGCAGATCCTGACCACCGACGGCCGGTTCTCGGTGGAAGAACTGATGGACAGGGCACCGAGCCTGATCCCAGCTGGCGCAATGTTGGCCTCGGCAAAGACCGCTGTTGGTGACACCATGGCCAAATTTGGCCAACGATGAAAGGTTGCAATAGATGACAATGCTCCCGACGGACCCACGGCTATTTCGCCTCCCGGAAGGCGACGAGGCGAGGCCTCACCTGCTTGGCTCCTATGCCCCAGAGTCTGAGCTCTACTTCTGGCCACGGCGACAACGATGCCCGGTCACTCGAACAGCGGTCGAAGATGTCGACCTGACCTCCGAGGGCGTGCTGTATGCGTGGACGTTCTTGCATGTACCGAGAATGGGCAAGATCTCCTACGGCGACGCCGGGGGGTATGGAGTCGGACAGATCGACCTAGCCGAAGGGGTTCGAATTCAAGCCCCACTATTGGGCACTACCGACGACTGGCAGATTGGATCAAAGATGGGTCTTACAACCTTCCCCGTTGGCGAAGATGACGACGGTAATGAGATGGTTACGTTTCGATTCGAGGCGATCAGCTGATGCCTACAAAACTCAATCGTGACGTATACGTAATCGGTGTCGGAATGCACCGATTCAACAATGAAACCCTCGATCCCGGAGCAATGGCCGACGTCGCCGGAATGGCGGCTCTGGCCGATGCCGGTATCGATTTCACCGATGTCGGTGCCCTCTACAACGGGTACCTCGGCGGCGGAATGGCCAATGGAGTCCGTTTCGCGAAAGAATTCGGACTAACAGGAATCCCCGTTACCCACGTTGAAAATGCTTCGGCAACAGGTTCCTGCGCATTTGGCGAAGCCGTGCACGCCGTGGCAGGCGGCCGAGTCGAGTCAGCAATGGCTCTCGGTTTCGACGATATGAATCAGCTGGGCGGCATTGGCCGAAGCCGCAGCAAGGGCATGGGCGCTGAAGATGTCATGCTTCCCGCAGCTTTCTTTGCAATGTGGGCAACGCGGCGAATGCACGATGCAGGGACCACTATGGAAACCTTCGCGAAGATTGCGGCCAAGAACTGGAACCATGCACGAACGAACCCATTCGCTCAGCGCCGGGCAGACCACGAGGTCACCCCTGACGAAATCTTGGCTGCAACGATGATCTCATACCCGCACACTTCGATGATGGCGTGCGCCTCGGGTGGCGGAGCCTCAGCCGCGATCGTGGCGACCAAGGAAGTCGCCGAACGTATTGGCGGCGGTCGGCCAATGATTCGCGTCTCAGCATCTCAGCAGCGTTCGGAAACCTATACCGACGGTCACGTATTCCTCGGTGCTGTTATTGGCCCATCACAAATGACGCGCGACACCGCGGCAGATGCTTACGAGCAAGCCGGTTTGGGCCCCGCAGACGTCGATCTCGTGCAGGTTCATGATGCCTTCCCGGTCGAGGAACTCGTCTATTACGAACTACTCGGAATTTGCGGCGAAGGAGAAGGCGACGGCCTTGTCGCCGATGGCGAAACCACTATCGGCGGACGGATTCCATTTTCGACCGACGGCGGCCTCACAGCTCGCGGCCACCCCGGTGGCCCGACAGGGCTTGCTCAAATCCACGAAACGACTATGCAGCTCCGCCACGAGGCCGGCGACCGCCAGGTAGAAGGAGCACAGACCGGTTTGTGTCATATGGCAGGTGCCGGGTCGGTCTGCGTGGTTCACATCCTTCAGCGAAACTGATGACTGAGGGCGCTGATTCATGACGAAGTTGCCGATCAATAGCGATCTAGTTGGTTTCACGACGGACCCGGTGAAGTACTCGTGGAACGAACGCGACACAATGCTCTACGCGCTCGGTATCGGCTGCCGCCCACCTGAGGACCTCGACTTCATCTACGAGGGCCGCGGCCCCAAGGTGGTTCCCACGTTCGCGGTGATCCCCGGGCTGCAGGCAATGGGCAGCGCAATGATGAGCATCGATATCAATCTGGCGACGCTGCTCCACGGTGAGCAGTCAGCTACTACCCATCGGCCTCTACCGCCGAAAGCCGATATCACCGTGAACGGTGAAATTGTCGCTGTCTGGGACAAGGGCAAAGCCGCCGTCATCGAGTTCGCTGGACGCGGATCAGATGCTGACGGTCCGCTATTCACAGTTGGGGCCAGCCTGTTCATCATGGGTGGAGGCGGTTGGGGTGGAGAACGCGGGCCCAGCGGTTCGGCTAGGTCCTCCTCTCCGCCGGAGCGCGAGCCTGATCTGGTGATCGATCGAGACACTCGACCCGAGCTGGCGGCGATCTACCGCTTGTCGGGCGATATGAACCCCATGCACATCGATCCTGACTTTGCAATCGCTGCCGGTTTCCCCGGCACTTTCAACCACGGGCTGTGTACTTTCGGAACCATTGGCCACAGCGTGTTGAGCGCCTGGTGCGACGGCGACGTAAACCAGTTCGAATCAATCGAAGGACGATTCGTCGACCAGGTCTGGCCAGGCGACACGATCACCACACGGCTCTGGGACGAAGGCGATCACGCGATCATCGAAGGCCGCACACAGACCGGAAGTGTCGTCGTATCAAATGGTCGCGCGACCAAGAAATGACGGTTGATCCGCGCACCCCTGTACTCGTCGCCGTTGGCGAAATCACGAGTCGTTCCGACGAGATAGTCGACCCAATCGACTTGGCCGCCGAGGCAACACGGCGGGCATTCGCCGATGCTGGCGCACCAATTGCCGACCGCATCGACACGGTCGCGACACCAGGCATCCTGATCATGCACCGCGACCAACCGGCCAACCGAATCGCCGACGCAGCGCAGTTGCGGCCCGGTCGGCGTATCAGTTGCCCAGTGGGTGGCAACACACCGGAGTACCTCGTCGGCAAACTGGGCGCAGAAATCATCGCTGGCACTTCAGACGCCGTGCTCATCGTTGGGGCAGAAGCTGGTAGCTCAATGCGTCGCGGTAGCGCGGCAGGGACCGTCCCCGAGGCTGGCCACGTGTTGGGCAAGGACGAAACGGTAGGAGATGACCGGACCGGGCTGAGTGCCATCAGTAATGCAGCCGGGCTGTACGCGCCGCACCAGGTATACCCAATCATTGAGTCCGCGATGGCCGCTCGTGCCGGACGGACCATCGATGAGCAACGCGTCTGGCTCGGCGAGTTGATGGCACCGTTCACTGTCGAGGCGTCCCGCCACCCAGACCAAGCCTGGTTCCCGAATGCACGAACGCCGGCTGAGCTGTCAACGATCTCACCGTCCAACCGAATGGTCAACGAGCCGTACACCAAACTCCTCAACAGCATCCTGACAGTCGACATGGCCGCGGGATTCGTGCTGATGGCCGCCGAAGTCGCCCAGGAACTCGGAGTCCCCCGCGATCGATGGGTCTTCACGTGGGCCAGCGCAACCTGCCATGATGTCTTCTTCCCATCGCAGAGGCCCGATCTTGCCAGCTCACCTGGCATCAAAGCGGCCGGAAACGCCGTCCTCGACGCCGCTGGTATCGGAATCGACGATGTCCGCTGGTTCGACTTTTATTCCTGTTTCCCGGCTGCTGTCCAAGCCGCCATCGATGCATTTGACCTAGATACTGCTGATCCGCGCGGGTTCACAGTTACGGGAGGCCTGCCATACCACGGCGGACCCGGAAACAACTACGTCAGTCACTCCATTGTTGAGATGGCCCGACGATGCCGTGAGCAGCCATCGGAAATCGGAATGCTCTCGGGCCTCGGCTGGTACATCACCAAACACT
>JAHRVJ010000263.1 GCA_019090765.1 Ilumatobacteraceae bacterium | reverse complement strand
GCTGAACTGGTGAGGCGATCTACGATCTGGGAATGTCATCGTGCTACGTTGCGGCGAGCGCGGAGCCCGGAGGGCCGTCCTGATGGCATTGCTGGAAGTAAGAGATCTAACGGTCCAATTCGGTGGGGTGCAGGCGCTCAGTGGATTGTCGTTCGACGTCGATCGTGGTGAGGTATGTGGCCTAATCGGACCTAATGGTGCGGGCAAAACCACTCTGTTCAACGTGATCAGTCGGATCTACGACCCCGCCAGCGGCAGTGTTCGCTTTGATGGGCGAGACGTGTTGGCCATGCAGGCCCATGAAGTCTCTCAGGCGGGCGCCGTTCGGACGTTCCAGAACCTTGCGCTGTGGCCACGAATGAGCGTGTTGGAGAACGTGATGGTCGGTGCGCACGTCGAGGGCCACCAGACCTTCGTGTCGGCGATGCTCGATCTCGGCCGCCGCCGTGAGGAATCCGAGTATCGAACACGAGGCTTCCAGATCCTCGATGACCTGGGTTTGGCTCGGGTGGCATTCGATCTTTGCGCCGGATTGCCGTTCGGCACGCTGAAGCGCATCGAGCTTGCACGCTCGTTGATCAGCCGCCCAACAATGCTGATGCTCGATGAGCCAGCCACGGGCCTGACACACAGCGAAGTGGCCGAGTTGGGGGAGTTGATTGTTGAGGTTAGAGAACGTTACGACCTCACCATTCTGTTGGTCGAACACCATATGGGCCTTGTCATGAGCGTTTCTGACAACGTGGTAGTGCTCGACTCTGGTCGCAAGATTGCCGATGGCGCGGCCACGGACGTGCGTGAAGACCCCGCAGTAGTCGAGGCGTACCTGGGTTCAACAACATGACTGAGAAGCTGTTGAATATCGTGCAGCTGCGCGGTGGCTACGGCCCGATTCAGGTGCTGCACGGCTTCGATCTGCACGTCAACCGGGGCGAGATCGTGGTGCTGCTGGGGGCCAACGGCGTCGGCAAGACGTCAACTCTGCGGGCGATATCGGGCATGCTCGAAGCAAGCGGCCGCATAGATTTGGATGGAACCGAACTGGTGGGCAAGAAGACCGCCGACGTTGTCCGGCTCGGCGTAGCTCACGTGCCGCAAGGGCGCGGAACGTTGCCCGAACTCACGGTTGAAGACAATTTGTATGTCGGCGCCTTTACTCGCAAAGACAAACAGGTGCGCGCCGATATGTCTACGTGGTACGAGATCTACCCGGTCTTGCATGAGCGCCGCAATCAGCCTGCGGGCAGCCTCTCGGGCGGTGAGCAGCAAATGCTGGCAGTGGCGCGGGCGTTGATGTCGCGGCCTCGGCTGCTGCTGCTCGATGAGCCTTCGCTCGGGCTAGCCCCGCTAGTGGTGAGCGACCTGTTTGAGCGTTTCGCTGTAGTCAATCGGGAGCTGGGGACCGCGATGTTGATCGTCGAACAGAACGCACAGCTGGCGCTCAGTCTGGCGAGTCGTGGCTACGTTCTCGCGGCGGGTGAGATCACCGTGCAGGGTGAAGCCGACGCGCTAATGAACGACGATGCTGTCCGCCGGGCGTACTTGGGAGCCTGAGCGGCAGTGGACTTATTCGTCGCCCGGGTGTTCGATGGGCTTGCCAACGGAGCAACCTACGCGCTCATTGCTTTGGCCCTCGTCATGATCTACAAGGCCACGACGTTGATCAACTTCGCGCAGGGCGAGATGGCAATGTTCGGGTCGTTTATCGTGTTGGTTCTCGCTACCGAACGAGGCCTTCCAATCTGGGTTGCGGTCTTTGTCGGCATGGTTATCAGTGCTGCCATCGGCGCGATTATGGAGCGCACGCTCATCAGGCCGTTCGACCCGTCCGACCACCTTCCGCTCGTGGTGATCACGCTGGGAATGTTCCTGGTTGTCGGGTCATTGGCAGGCATCATCTGGCGATTCGATCCCCGGGAGTTTCCACGGATGTTTCCCGATGGCAACGCCTTGACCTTCGGGGTAGCGACGCTCACTTGGTACACGGTGTTTGTCCTGCTCACGCTGGTTCTGGTAATCGGCGCGCTCACGCTGCTGCTCAACAAGACCAAGATCGGGTTGGCGTTCCGCGCCGTATCTTCCAACCTCGAGTCGAGCGAACTCAGCGGGATCCGCGTGGGTCCGACACTGCAGTTCGGATGGGCGATTGCCGCCGCGATCGGAACGCTGGGCGCATCGATCTACGTTGCCGACCCCATCCGCCAGCTGGAACCGGCAGTGATGGCCCGAGTACTCATCTTCTCCGTTACCGCCGCGGCGATCGGCGGACTCGACAGTCTCGGTGGGGCAGTGCTTGGCGGGATTTTGATTGGTCTCGTTCAGAGCACGCTGGTCCAATACATACCCTTCATCCCCAACGAGCTTGGCTTGGCGGCGGCGGTCGCGGTGCTGGTAATCGTTCTGTTGGTCAAGCCGGCGGGGCTGTGCGGAACTCCACGAGTCGAGCGGGTCTAAGGCGGTGTCGCGGTTTGTGATCGTCGAAGGGACGCGGCAGCACCGGGTCTATCGGTGGACTTCCTGGCTCCTTGGCGCGACGTTGGTGGTGCTACTGGCATTCGCCATTGCAGACACCGCCCAACTGTCGCTGTTCGGCAACCACTACAACCTGGGGCTCCCACGGCTGAGCAAGTCGATTGC
>JAHRVJ010000262.1 GCA_019090765.1 Ilumatobacteraceae bacterium | reverse complement strand
GCTATGCGGACAATGTTGCCTCGATGTTTGAGCACGATCAGCGCGCAGAGGCCCCCGGTGGCAACGAACTCCCAGAAGGGGGCGCCCTGTAGAAGTAGGCCGATAGGGACAAGGACAACGGCGACTACCGACCCGACTGCGGCCTTTCCGGTTAGCCGCGAAACGATCCACCACAGGGCAACGGCGAGTGGGGCAAGTAGAGGTTGCACAACGAGGAGTACGCCGGAGCCGGTGGCGACACCTTTGCCGCCTTGAAAGCGTCGGAACACCGGATACATGTGGCCGACTATTGCCGCCGCTCCACACCAGTAGGCGAACGGCAGACCGTCGACGGCGAACCCCAGTCCAGCGGCCAGCGCACCCTTGGACGCATCGAGGATGTAGACCCAGACGCCCTTTCGCCACCCCAACGCGCGGGTGACGTTCGATGCGCCGGGATTGCCTGACCCGAACTTCGCGATGTCGATTCCGTTAGCTCGAGCGATGAGTGTTGCGCTCGGGAAGGTGCCAAGCAAGTAGGCGAGAGGCACGAGAATTAGCACGAGTTAACAGTCTCTCATGTCCGCTTGGCCAGACCGAATCAACACCCAGTTCCCTCAGATGAGTTTCAGCGCGACGGGGTCGCGCGAAGTCTCATCGAAGATCGGGGTTAGCGGGTGGTGAGGGTGACGGGGACCCGCTCGGGCGTCGCGCGGGGCGGCTTGGAGTGGTCCATCATCGGGCGAGGTGGGGCCGCGGAGGATGCTGACCGCATGGCGATCTCGCCGTCGCCGCCAACGCATTCGGGATCTGGGCCGTCAAGCGGGATGCCGACGAAGAACTTGGCCGCCATACACCCACCCTGACAGGAGTCGTAGCTGCCACATGATGCGCAGGCACCTGCCGACTGCGGTTCGCGTAGTTCGGTGAAGAGGTCGCTCTGTTTCCACACCCGGGTGAACCCACCTTGGTCGCGAACCGAGCCCGCCTTGAACTCGTCGTGAATGACGAATGGGCAGGCGTACACGTCGCCGATTGGGTCGATTAAGCACACGACACGTCCGGCGCCACAAAGGTTGAGGCCGGGGAGTGATTCGTCGCCGAGGGCGTTGAGGTGGAAGAACGAGTCGCCAGTGAGAACGTTGTCGCCGTGAGCGAGCAACCACTTATAGATCTGGAGCTGTTGATCGTTGGTGGGATGCAACTCGTGCCACGAGTCGGCGCCGCGGCCCGACGGCCTTAACCGGGTGATCCGTAATTGCGCTCCGAAAGAATCGGCGAGTGCTTTGAACTCATCGAGTTGGTCGACGTTGTGGCGGGTGACGACGACCGAGATCTTGAACTCGCCAAAGTTGGCGTCGCGGAGGTGATTCATCGCTTTCAGCGCAGTGGCGTACGACCCTTCACCACGGACGGCGTCATTGGTGGCCGCGTCTGTGCCGTCGATGCTGATTTGGATGTCGAGATACTCCATTGCTGCCATCCGGCGGGCTTTTTCGGCGTCGATGAATGCACCGTTTGTGGAGAACTTCACCCCTATTCCGAGTCTGATGGAGTACTCGATGATCTCGAAGAAGTCACGGCGAATCATCGGCTCGCCGCCACCGATGTTGATGTAGAACACCTGCAGCGCGTGGAGTTCGTCGAGCACGGCCTTGGCCTCGGCGGTGGTCAGCTCGCGTTCGTCGCGCTGGCCTGATGATGACAGGCAGTGGACGCATTCGAGATTGCAGGCGTAGGTGAGTTCCCAAGTAAGACAGATGGGAGCGTCGAGGCCGCTCTTCATCTGCTCAGCCAGTTGCGACGGGTTCTCGCTCATAGAGCATCTCCGATTTGGTGAGGGCCGCAAGGGCTCGTTCGAACGCTGGCCACCGGGGCTGTTCGATATCGCAGGCCAGCAGCGCCTCGGCCACGGTGGTCTGGGAGTTTCCGTCCTTGCCGAGGAACTGGACAACGCGAACGACATCGGGGTGTTTCAAGAAGACCAGCTTGCGATTGCCGTAGTGATAAGCCAGCGCACCGAACGGCTCGGGTCGTAACGCCACTTGTGGATGCAATGTCAGGCACCGGTCGAGCATTGGTGTGTCTGGCAACCGAGACGTCAGTAGACGCCGCACATCCCGTCAATTGAGATTTCCTCAATGAGCAACTCGTCTTCGACGAACTCTGAATCAGCGGTTGCGGTGCCCTTCGACCCTGCGTCTTCTGCCGCTGACGTCATGACGGTTGTTTCTTTCATATGCCGAGGCTAGCAACTCCGCCGTTACGCGTATAGCTCAGGCCGACTGGCTGCCGACGAGTGTTCTGATCTCGGATAGCTCGAATGCCGCGACGGCACCAACGACCAGCACCGCTGGCGTGACGACCTCGATACTGCCCAAGTCGGCGAGCTGACATCTGCCAACCACTTGCTCGTCGGTAGTGGCTGACTGAATGGCCGCGACAGCGGTCGCTGGATCGAGCCCACCAGCGATTAGCTCGGCCGCGATCTTGCGGCGGTTTCGTACCCCCATCAAGATCACAATGGTGCCACCGACTGCGGCCAATGACCGCCAGTCGATTTCCGGGTCACCGTTGCGGCGGTGACCGGTGACGACGGTGAAGGCTGCAGCGACGCCGCGATGGGTGACTGGGATGCCCGCTGCCGCTGGCGCTGCGACAGAGGAGGTAATGCCTGGCACAACGGTGAAGGGAATTCCGGCGGCGCGCAACGCGAGCGCTTCTTCTCCGCCTCGGCCGAACACGAACGGGTCTCCCCCCTTGAGCCGAACGACATTCTTTCCTTGTTGGCCGAGTTCGACGAGGAGTGTCGAGATCTGTTCCTGGAGGATTGTTTGGCCGGCCCGCTTACCAACATCGATCCGCTCCGCATGAGCGGGGATCAGTTCAAGGACGCGTTCGCCGACCAGAGCATCGTGAACGACAACATCAGCTT
>JAHRVJ010000261.1 GCA_019090765.1 Ilumatobacteraceae bacterium | reverse complement strand
TCTGGGAGCCAGATGCACGCGCAGGCCCACATGAAGCAGCGCAACTCACCGACCAGGCTGCAACGTCGGTCATTGGTGCGGCCGCAGAGTGCGCGGCACTTGAGAACATCATTGTCCGTAGTGGTATCGAGATCTACGGGCGATGGCGGGGATCACTCACCCGGCCGGGCGAGGATGCTCCAATCAGGCCCACCAGCGAGTGGGGGCGCACCGTGGCCGGAATCGAGCACACGGCGGCACGCGTTGGCGAGCGAATCGGAGTTGCCGTAGGCGCAGTCCGACTCGCGCCAGTACTAGGACCGCACGTTCCGTCGCCTCTTGGCCGACTCCTGCGCCTTCCTGCAGTCCCCTTCAGCCTCCTTGCAGACCCGCCGTTCGCAGTGATTGAAGACCGCGATGCTGCATTGGCAATCGTCGCGGCAGCCCGCAATAGCCTCTCTGAGCCAGTCAATGTCGTAGCACCGGGGGCGGCCACCGCACTTCAAGCGGCGCGGCGCGGCCGCCGAATTCCGATTCCTATTGTCGGCCCCGAATGGCGGGTCACAGGTGCCCTTACTCACATCCTCGGGGCTCCAATCCCCGATCACGTGAGCGAGCTGCTCAACCGTGGCCGCTTGGCCAACAACTCCCGGATGGGCGACTTGCTTGGTGTCGTTCCTGAAACGTCGACTGTCGAAGTGATTGACCGCCTATATCACTGGCCGAGCGTGATCCGTGAACCAGCGCGAGTACAAGTCGCATGAGCTATCCATCTGATACAGAGGCCCGCTGATGGCTGCAAACATCGGCAACGTGATCACCTTCCCCGTTCGGCGCGGCGCGGAGATCGCAACCGGGGCGGTATCTCGAGCCGCCTCCGAAGTGAGCGCGGGGTCAGCGCGCCTTGTCGCCGAACACGCCGGAACCGTTGACGACTGGGGTCGAGACTCGCGATTTACCGACCATGTAAAACTCGCGTCGAAGCTCCGTTGGAAGGTGTCCGTTGGCGGAGACCAGCATCTCCCGCGAAAAGGCGGGGCGCTGATCGTCGTCAACGCTCGACAGCTTGCTTTGGCGCCGATTTTCGCAGCATTCGCAATCAGTGATGCCGTCGATCGCCCAGTTCGCTTCGTTGGGCGACCCGACACTGCGCCCATCGGAGCGATTAGTCGGCGTATTGGAGGGCTCCTCGATGATCCCGCCGAGGTGGAGGGTGCATTGGCAGCAGGTGAGTTGGTGATCATCGGCGCAGAACACGATCCGCGACTCCTCGAAGTCGGAGTCATCGATCATGGCCTGGTTGGCGCGGCCATCCACACCAAGGTCCCCGTATTCCCGGCGGGAACTTCCAGTAGCCCCACCAGCCGCAACGCGCGAGTCGAAATCGGTCCAGCCAGCCGCGCCAGCCGCAGGCGCCGAGGACCCCTCGCTGAACTTGAATTGGCCGACCACGTGCGCGCCGACATCGCCGAGATTCTCGAGGAACTCGGCGAACTAAGCACCGGGTTACCCGTCGATTGGCTGCCCTTCCGATGACCTACGTTCGCGGCTCCGACGGCGTTCGCATCCACTACCAAATCACAGGACGGCCAGGTGCTCCTCCGATTCTGTTTGTTCAAGGACTCGGAGTCGATAAGAACGGATGGAACCTCCAGCGGTTGGCAAGCGCAACGCGCTATCAGGCAGTTGCTCTGGACAACCGCGGTTCGGGGCGTAGCGATAAGCCCCACGGGGACTATTCACTCGAACAGATGGCCGACGACGCAATCGCTGTTCTCGATGATGCCAATATCGAGACCGCGCATGTCGTTGGGGCCTCAATGGGCGGTGCTATCTGCCAGATTCTCGCGGTGAAGTATCCCTCCCGCATCCGTTCGCTAACACTTGCTTGCACTGCCGGACGAAACCACCCGTGGCGTGAAGAGCTACTGGCCAGCTGGCGCGATGCCGTCCTTGAAAAGGGCGTCGGTTCAATGGCCAACGATGCTGCCCGCTGGATGATCGGCCCAAGATCGTTTCGCCGCATCCTGCCCGCGGTCGGCTGGCTCGGGCCACTTGCTCTCCGTCGGCCTGCCCATGCCATTGCCGCTCAATGCGATGCGATCATCGAAGCGGGGAAACAACACCAGGAATTAGCCGACCAACTCGTCGACATTGCGGTTCCGACTCTGGTGATCGTTGGCAACCAAGACATCCTCACTCCACGCGGTGATAGCGAGGATCTCGTTGCACTAATCCCAACCGCAGAACTGGTAGTCATCAGCGGAGCGGCGCACGGCTTCGTAATCGAACACGCATCAACGTTCAATCGCGAACTGCTGGACTTCCTCGGCCGCGCCGAGACCGCCTACCAGAATCAAGTCGATGCCCAAGCGGCCGATCAAGATCGAGTCGCGGGGTAAGGCAAACCCTTGTCAGGTCAGGTCTCCTCGCCGCAGCGAACAGAGACCACCTGGCGTGTTTCCAGGTCGACGGTCGAAATGCTCCCTGGACCGAAGCGACGGAGAAAATCAGTAAACGTCGGGATGTCCTCGCTGCCACAGGACCGTTCAATAACTGGTGGGTACAAGACTTCCCATCCGTTCTTGAAGACCGCGTAGCCGTCTTCAAGATCAACGATCTCTGGTAACTCAACCGTTGCGCGTGGGGCCTGCGGGAGAATCGCAAACCACACCACGGCGTCGCCAAGCATGTCAGCAAACAACGCACACTTGTTGATCTGGTCGAGCTCCTCGCAAGCAATCTCACCCAAGGTGCCTGGGGCGATGCGCACCACCCGTTCGCTGTCGACGATCAGGTCCATAAAGCCATGAGTCACGCCATCACGACCAACCCGAAATCCAGCGGACTGATCAGCGGCAAAGATTGGCTCAATAATGTCCATCCGGCGCGCAATGGCATCGGGTTCAACAGCGTCCTCAAGCGAGTCGCTGTCGGCTAATAGCGCTGCGGCGACCAATGCCAGACCCACGAGGGCGGTGACAGCAGCCAGAAAACGCCAGCTAAGAATCTGCCTCACAGGTCACAAGGTAGCGATGAGCAACGTTCAGGTGGCGGCAGCTCTCCAAAACGCCCACTATGCAAGACCGGTAGAACAGACGACGACTCGGCTCTATCCACGCGCTAGCTCTACAACGGCTGTTGCCGCGGCCCGGTGGGCGGCTTCAGCGATGGCGGTGAGCACCTCGTCAGTGTGTCCGAGGCCAACGAAGATCGTCTCATAGGCGCCCGGAGCCATCGCAACGCCCTCTGACAGCATGGCCCGGAAGAAGGCCGCGTAGGCGGCTTCATTGGTGAGCTTGGCATCGTCGAAATTTCGTGCCGCGTCGGCCTCTTCACCGCACACCATGCCGACCAAGGTGTTGACGACAGGGAAACTGGCAACGAATCCGGCTGATGCGCAAGCGTCACGAAGTAACGCAGAAAGATGCCGGGCGCGTGCCATCAGCTCGATGTAGACGTCGCCGGTCAGATGATCAAGTGCCGCAAGCCCGGCAGCCGTGGCGAGTGGATTACCCGACAATGTTCCAGAGTGGAAGACCGAGCCGAGCGGCGACAATTGCTCCATCACGGCCGCGCGTCCGCCGATCGCACCGATTGGTAGCCCGCCGCCAATGACCTTGCCGAAGCAAGTGATATCTGGAACAACGTCGTACTTGGCTTGAGCACCACCGATACCGACTCGAAAGCCAGTGATCACCTCATCAAATATCAGCAATGCCCCGACCCGATCACATTCGGCACGAAGCCCCTCTAGGAAACCAACGACCGGTGCAACGACACCCATATTCGCCGCGATTGGCTCCACGAGTACGGCCGCGATGTTCTCGTCGAGTTCAGGCACCTCGTTGTAGGGGGCGACCATTGTTTCGGCAACTGCGCCACTCGGAACACCAGCGGTTCCAGGCAGCCCAAGGGTCGCCAGCCCGCTGCCACCAACGACGAGCAAAGCATCTGTCGCTCCATGGAAATTGCCGGCGAAAGTAAGCAGCCGGTCACGTCCGGTAACACCACGAGCGAGTCGAATCGCGGTGCTGGTCGCCTCAGTGCCCGAGTTCATTAATCGAACTCGCTCACAACTTGGCACCCGCGCGCGGATTTCCTCGGCCAGCTTCATCTCCCTCGGGGTCGGAGCCCCGTATGAGGTTCCATCAGCTGCCGCGCTCTGCAGCGCTGCGGTGATCGCCGGATGGCTATGCCCCAAGATGACCGCGCCATAACTCTGGACCAAGTCGAAGTAGGTAGTGCCCTCGACGTCGGTGATCGTTGCGCCCTCGGCTCGGGCCACGACGAAAGGATCTCCACCGACCGAGTTGAATGCACGGATCGACGAGTTGACACCTCCAGGAATGGCCAGCTTCGAACGCTCAAAGAGCGCCGTATTCGATGGAACGCCAGCGCCTGTGCAGAGTGTTGGTGTACACCCGGCCATCGCGCATTCGGTCGGGTCGCAGTACGGAACCTTCCCAAGCTCGTCGGTACTAGTCATGTTTCTTGGCCGCCTCAGATGTCGATGGTGCCCGCAGCAGCCGTCTCGGCGAACCAGCAGGTGAAGTAAGTAAGAATGATGTCGGCACCTGCACGCTTGATCGCCGTCAGGTGCTCAAGAGCCACCGCGTCACCGTCGATCCAACCGCGCTCAGCGGCGGCTTTGATCATCGCGTACTCGCCACTTACGTGGTAGGCCGCCACCGGAACCGTGACGCGAGCTGCCGCCTCCGCGATTACGTCGAGATAGGCGAGCGCCGGCTTGACCATCACGATGTCGGCACCTTCACCGAGGTCGAGGTCGATCTCCAGCTGAGCCTCACGAGCGTTGCGCCAATCCTGTTGGTAACCCTTGCGGTTACCGCCACCAGCGATTGAAACATCGACGGCCTCGCGAAACGGCCCATAAAGCGCACTTGCATACTTGGCGGCGTAAGCCATGATCGCCACATCGTGGAATCCCGATGCATCAAGCGTCGAGCGAATCGCTGCAACTTGGCCATCCATCATGCCGCTCGGAGCAACGACCTGAGCGCCAGCTGCGGCCTGCGCAAGCGCCGCTTTCGAATACAGCTCGAGAGTCGCGTCATTGTCGACTCCACCCTGCGCGTCGAGAATGCCGCAGTGGCCGTGATCGGTGTACTCATCGACACAAAGGTCAGCCATCACGACGATCTCGTCGCCAAGATCGTCACGGAGATCACCGAGCGCCAACTGCACGATCCCCTGAGGGTCGTACGCCCCGCTTCCTAACGGGTCCTTGGCGGCGGGGATGCCGAAAAGAATCACCGACCGCACTCCCAAGTTGGCCAACTTGGAGACTTCATCGCGCAGCGAGGCACGGGTGTGTTGAACGACGCCCGGGAGTGAGAGGATCGGCTGCGGATCGGCAATGTCTTCGCGGACGAATAGCGGGGCGACGAGATCGCCAACTCCGATGCGAGTTTCGGCCACCAGGTCGCGCATTGCCTTAGTTCGACGAAGCCGACGCGGGCGAAACGACGGGAGTGGTAGCGATGTCTCGGTGCCTGACACAGACTGGAGCCTAACGGTGGGCGTGGGGTCGGCCAGCAGGGTGCCGGGCTCCCGTACCTACTAACCAGTAGCGTGCTCGTCGTGTCGGTACAGGCGTGGTTCTCAAGTGATGAAGTTTCAGTTGCCCCGGGGGCCCAACTCTCGTTGATGCTGACAGTGCAAAACCTCGGTGAAGAAACCGACTCCTACACCATCGTCCCCGCCGGTCTCACCGCCGGCTGGACAACTGTTGATCAGGGAAGTGTCACCCTCTTCGGAGGTTCTCAGGTGGTAGTTCGAGTCGATGTATCTCCCCCGGCACTGCCTACCACCACTGCTGGGCCGACGGCGATCTCAATTCGTGTGATCCCGCTGGGCGATTCAAATGATGCCGTTGTCGCCGAAGCAACAATCGGCATCGAGCCGTTCGACGACTGTCGGTTGATCGCTCTGCAACCAGTGCAACGTGCCCGCCACCGCGCCTCGTATGAATTCATGGTTGAGAACCATGGCAACAATCTTGCTAGCTGTCGGCTGCGGCTCATCGATCCGACGAACCGCATCGACGGAACCTTCGACCCGCCCGCAGTCGGGGTCGCACCCGGAGCGGCCAGCCTTGTCCAATTCCGATCAAAGGCTCGCCGTGGCCTATTCCGGCGCGGCGCCCGAACGCTCGAGTTCGAAGTCGAAGCTGAACGCCAGGGCCAATCACCTGTCGCGATGCCCCTCGCTCTCGTACAGTCGCCAACATTGTCTGGCGCGGCTGTCGGACGAACCCTTGGGATAATCGCCCTCCTCGGTGGCCTCACGCTCGCATGGTTTGCGTTGCTGAAACCCACCATCTCCGACACCGTTGCCGACGAGGTAGACGATCGCGTCGCAGAACTCGCGCTCGATCCCGAGCCGTCGGCGACCACGGCAGTATCTACCGAGCCCACCACCCCGAGCGTTAGCATCACCGACGGAGAACCGACGTTCTTCCGTCTGTCTGTCGAGCCGCCGCTCACACAGACAGCAGATCAATCGGCCACGATGCCCGACGGCGAACTGTTCGACATGACCGACGTGCGGATCGAGAACCCATTCAACGACGCTGGAGTCGCCACTCTGCTCGTCAACGGTGACCCCGTATTCATCTGGTCGCTGGAGAATATCCGTGGTCAGCTCTTCGAGCCACGGATCACACCGATCCGCCTACAACCAGGCGACAACGTAACGTTCTCAGTGAACTGCACTCAGATCGGTGACCCCACCCGATCAACATGTACCGATGCCATCAACATCGGCGGCACGACAACGCCAATTGACGAGGTCTGACAACCGGCCGATTCGGGGCTGATGGAACCCGATTAGCCGAGGCCGAACCCGGGCAAACCGATCATCAGGTTCTGCTCGGGAATTACGTCGACGGGGGTGCTTGCCACCGTGCCGTCGGTCGCTTGCACAACAATCGTCCGGTCGCCGCCGCGTTCGTTCGACGCGATGGGTACCTCAATCAGGAACCCTCCATCACCGTTTGTAGTCGTCGTGACGACCTCGCCAGTTCCGTCACCAAAGACGACGCTGAGCTCGGTGTTTGGCGGGTAGCCGCTGCCGCCAGCGATGAACGCGCTGCCAGCTTCCAGTTCATCCCCGGTAAGCAGCAATTGCGGGGCGTACTGAGCGTCGCCAGCGGTAACCATTGTTGTGTACTGCCCTGATGGGGACACGATCTCGACCAGTGCCGTGCGACGGCCAGCGGCGGTAGGCGAGAACGTGACCCCAACGCTGCATGTTGCACGTGGGTTGAGTGGTCGATTCGCACAACTGTTGGTCGTTACCGCAAAGTCATCGGCATGGGCCCCACGGATACGGACGGCACCAACTGCTGAAGGCGCCAGCGAGATGTTCTCCACATCGAATTGGAACTCGTCGCTGGACTGCCCGACATCGACCAGGCCAAGATCGGCGCCCGCAGGATTCGTACGAAGCGCCGGGTCGCCTCCGGCTCCGATCACCCTCGAACTTACAGCGACCGGTTGAAATCCATCTTCAGACACAGTCAGCGTGCCCGACACTGATCCAGAAGCCGACGGCGTAAACGTCAACCTGACGGTGCAGTCACCCCCCGGCGGAACGGACACCCCGAGGGTGCAAGTGCTGGCCTCTTCATTGACCTTGAAATGGTGGTTCGAAACCGTTACCTGAGTCGGCGTGAAAGAGGTTGGGCCGCTGTTGATCACGGCGACATACCATTCGTCGCCTTCAAGACCGACCATCGTTGTCCCCAGATCGACATCAGCCAACGACAGCGTCGGTTCCGCCGAGACAGCCACCACCTGGCGACCCTGCGCGGCATCACCCGCTAACAGCGGAGCGGCGAGAAGTTCTTCGGCTGCCAAGGTGTCGAACACAGTTGAGCGCCCAGTGTCACTGAGTTGGGGATGAGCATGAGCGGCAACCGCTGGCCGTATTCCATCGGCGGTAGCTGCAACTCGACGAAGCGTTCCGAGAAGCGCGTCAGCGACGAGGATGTCACCGTCGGACGATTCGCCGCCACCCGATGCTCTCAGTAGCTGCAAGTTCGGTGCCTTCGTTACGAATGCGACAAGTTGCCCGTCGGCGCTGAGTGCAGGCTGAGACGACGGAGCGGTTCCGGCGACCAGGGGATCAGAATCGGGCTCGGCGCTGACCAACGTCATCTTGATCCGACTTACTTCGTCGAACCATCCGTTCTGGTCGGTGTCGCGGTCGAGTCGGTACACCTGAGTTGGGCAGGCATCGGCACACGGAGCAAACGCCGCCGGCACCAAGCCAACATCAGACGAGGTGAAGGCTACGAAGCGGCCATCTCGCGACAGCGACGGGTCTGCAGCGCCCACCGTTGAGGGATTGCCATCTGGCCGCGCCGACACCAGCCGGACGGCCAGGAACGGGTCGCTTTGCTCACGGTCCCACACATACACCTGGCCAGTTGCGGGTCCTCCCGGCTCGATCCCAGTGCCCCAGCCAGCAACCGCGTCAGTGGACTGCGCGTCGGACCGGAACGAAACGAACCTTCCGTAGTCAGACAGCGCTGGTTGATCAAGACCGGTGTGGATGAACTGAGTATTCGGAGCGGCTACGGGCATGCCAGCAACAATCGTCGAACGACCCGGATCATGTACCGGCAAGGTGAGGTCGACAAGGGAAATTGTTGACAGCTCTTGAGCGTCGAGGAGTTGAGTTGCCGGATGGGTATAGGCAATGAGCGTGCCATTGCGTGAAATCGCGGGAGGGTCAAGGGTGCTCACGTCGTCGCGGGCAAGATCGCTACCGTCGGAGCTGATCGAAATCAACTCCCATCCGGTCGGGTCACCACAGTGGGGCAGACGCATCCGGTAGACGTCCCAACGATCATTGGTGTCGTCGTCGCTAAATACATCAAGGGCCATCTCGGTCGCCACAACTAAGGTGCACCCGTCGCCAGAAATCACCGGGTGAAGCGAGTTGCCCGAGCGCACACCTTCGGGTACTGGTGTCACCTCGGTGGTTAGACCTGATTCACGATTAGTTAAGTACACCGTTGACGTTCGCGGGTCCTCGATCGCTTCCTCGGTCTGGTCATCGGCGCTTCCAGGGATGCCCTGAAACGCCACGAAATGACCATCGCCGGAGATGGATGGGTGGGAACCGACGATCTCACCATCAACAATGGGCCCCTCGGCCTCTACATCAACCTGCTCAACTACCACGATCGGGCGCGCAGAGACCCCTACTGCGCTGGCGCCAAGAATCATTCCGGCACCCAGGACACCCGCCGCAGCTATCACTGCCCGGCGTCGCCCGTTCCTATAAGCCAAGTTGTTGCTCACTCATTCTTCTTCCAGCGGAGTCTTCCAGTGGACCCCACATGTGCGGTTCACCAATCACGTCAGCCAAATCGTCACGACTTGTCGGCCTGGATAGTAGACCTATTGACTTGCCGTTCAAGCTCGGAGACGAGACCTTCAAGATTGTGATCGGCAGCGACGCCTGACAACTTGAGCCCTAATTCCGCGGCCACGCTTGCAGTCGCCGGCCCAATCGCGACCACCACAGGAGGCGCATCGATGCCAAAGGCGTCGACCCAGCCGCGAACTGCTGAGCCGCTTGCAAACACCAGCGCTGTCGCAGCACCGACCCCATTTCTATCCGGAACAACTGACACCGTTCGATAGGCCACGCACTCGGTTACGAGATGGTCTGCCGCCCGCAGCACCCCCGGAAGATCTCCCGACGTCGTCTCAGCCTGAGCGACCAAGAAATGGCACGGGCTGGTGCTAGCCACGCGCACGAGCTCGGCGGCCAAGGCATCAGCGCGATGCGTTGACGGAACAACATCGACCACACGACCGGCGCCAGCGGCAAGTACTCGTGCCGTTGTGGTTCCGACGGCCGCGAGCTTCAAATCCGGGCACTGTCGGGCGGCGGCAGCCACCAGTTCCGCGCCAGGCGCCGACGTCACGACCAGCCAGTCGTACTGGTCTAGCGCTGCGAGCTCCCGCCTCAACGATGCTCCGCCGTCTGCGGGTTCCTCAACTGAGATGAGCGGCACGTGCACCACCTCGGCACCACGCTCTACCAACATTGCTCCGAGCTCACCCGGACGCTCACGCGTTACAACAACGCGGCAACCAGTTAGCGGCAATCCGGCTGAACCCATTTCAATTCGCTATTCCACAGCCCTCAACGACGCCTGCGCAGCCAGCCTGGCGGTTTCCAAGTCGGCTTCCGTTCCGGTGAGAATGATCTCGTCGCTGGTCGTGCGGCCGTTGTCAGAGTCAGCAAGAAAGGT
Organism: Ilumatobacteraceae bacterium; assembly: GCA_019090765.1. Classification (GTDB taxonomy): domain Bacteria; phylum Actinomycetota; class Acidimicrobiia; order Acidimicrobiales; family Ilumatobacteraceae; genus Sva-07. Next base: position 3,675 of record JAHRVJ010000261.1, on the reverse strand, counting down.
CCTCAGTACACCTTCAGTCACGTAGGCCCCAACGGGCAGCGAACACCCGGACCCCAGTTCGGCGAGGAAGGCACGCTCGACTTCGACATCGCGCCGCGTCTGCTCGTGGTTGATCGGCTGCAGGGCGCTCAGCGTGTCAGCATCGTTGCCACGACACTCGACCGCCACGCACCCTTGGCCGACAGCGGGAACAAAATCCGCTGGTGGGAGCACCTCGGCAACCTTGTCGGCCATTCCCAGAATCTGTAGCGCGGCAACCGCCATCACGATCGCCCCGTCGGCCGGGATCTTCGAGAGCCGAGAATCGATGTTGCCGCGCAGCTCTACAAACTTGAGATCAGGTCGCGCCTGCGTGAGCTGAGCGCGGCGCCGAACCGATCCGGTCGCCACGGTCGCACCTTCACTTAGCTCCACAAGCTTCTTGCCGACTAGAGCGTCGGCGGGGTCGCGACGCTCGCAGAAAGCAGCAATCGTCAAGCCTTCAGCCGTCGCCGACGGCAGATCCTTCGCTGAGTGCACAGCAAAGTCAGCGCGCCCATCAAGCAACGCACGCTGCACCTCCTTGACGAAGACCCCTTGGCCGCCAATCACGTGTAGCGGAACGTCGAGACGGAGATCGCCAGTTGTTTGTATCTCAACTATCTCAACCGACCTGGTGGTCACAGCTCGGATCGCATCGGCCACGATTGTCGCCTGCGCCATTGCCTGTCTGGAACCACGAGTCGCGAGGCGCAGCGCTGAGGTCATAATTTCTGATCCTCAGCCGAGATCGAACAGATCACGCACCGCAGCAGCGTTGCGTTCGCCCTGGGGTGTGCCAGCCTGCGCCTTCAGGCGAACTGACGGCTCATGAAGCAGCTTGGCCACAATGGCCCTCGTAAGCGCTTCGACGGAATCACGCTCAGTGTCCGAAAGGGCGGACAACCTTTTTGAGAATCGGTCCATCTCAGCAGAGCGAATGCGCCCTGCGCCCTCGCGCATTGAGGCGACGAGCGGGGCAGCTTGGCGAGCGGTCGATTCGATCTCGAAGTTCTCGACTTCCTCACCCACGATCACCCGCACTCGTTCGGCCTCGCCAGCGCGATGAGAAAGCCCGCGGTCAGCCCAATCACGCAGATCGTCGAGATCGAGCACTGTGACGCCAGGAAGGGTGTCAACGCCAGCCTCAACGTCACGCGGGACCGCGATATCGACAACATGGAGAGGACGGCTCGCACGGTGTCCCGAGCGGGCCTCTCGAACAAGTACCTCGGTGACGACTGGTGCATCTGCACCAGTACCGGCGACGATCACATCTGCGGCCGCCACCGCTTCGGCCAGCCGGTCCATCCCGACGGCAATCCCACCAACACGCTCTGCGAGCGTGGTGCCGCGTTCGGGCGTACGGTTGGCAACGAGAATTTCTGCCCCGCCTGCCCGATGAAGGGCAACAGCAACACCTTCGCCCATCGTCCCCGCGCCGACCACAAGTACTCGTTTGCCATTCAGGTCGCCGACAACGTCTGAAACCATCTCGACGGCAGCATGGCTGATCGAAGCAGTCCCACGCCCGATGCCGGTTTCGGTACGTGCCCGCTTGCCGGTTTCGACCGCTAGCCGGAAGAGCAGGTTGAGGATCGACCGCGCCGCGCTCTCGTGTTGCGCGGCCTCCCAGGCGCCGCGTACCTGGCCGAGTATCTCGCTCTCGCCAAGCACCGCTGAATCTAGGCCAGCAGATACTTCGAACAGGTGGTTCACCGCTGCGGAGTCATGCTGGCTGTACAAGTGTGGCGTCAGCTCGTCGACCGCGAGGTCGCCGAGCTCACAAAAGAAGTCGCGCACGTCGCCGTAGGCACCGTGGAACAGTTCCGTGACTACGTACACCTCAGTGCGGTTGCAGGTTGACAACACCACTGCTTCGCGAATGTTGTCACGCAACGCGAGCCCGGCTACTGCCTTGCCGAGACGGTCTGGAGCAATGGTGACGCGTTCGAGTAGTGACAGCGGACCACTGCGATGGTTCACTCCGATGACAAGAATCGACATGAGATGTAAATCCTAGGCGCTCGCACCACGTCGGCGCTCGGCGGGGACCGCTTGGAGACCGTTGGATTGCTCGGTACTGGCTCGTCTTTGCTCGTAGTAGCTCAAAATTTGCAGCTCAACAGCGAGATCAACCTTGCGCATACTGATGCCGTGAGGGACGCTGATCACGGTGGGAGCAAAATTCAAAAGGCTGGTCACCCCAGCGGCCACCAAGGCATCTGCGGCCTCCTGGGCAGCAGTGCCGGGTGTCGCGATAACACCAATGGAGATATTGCGCGACTGCACAACCTGGGCGAGTTCGTCGAGGTGGCGAACTCGGACGCCGCCGACGACTGACCCCACTTTGGATTCGGCCACGTCAATCATTCCGCCAACCGGGAACCCCCGGTCGCCGAAACCTCCGTAACCAGCAAGTGCCTGGCCAAGGTTGCCCGCACCGACGATGACGACAGGCCAATCCTGCGTGAGGCCCAACTCGCGTCTGACCTGATAAATCAGAAACTCAACTTCGTAGCCCACCCCACGCGTTCCGTAGCTGCCCAGATAGCTGAGGTCCTTGCGGACTTTGGCTGCATTTAGCCCTGCGAATTCGGCCAGCTCTTCAGAGGAGATGCTGTTGACGCCTTCGTCAAACTGCTCAGACAAGATGCGCAGGTATACGGGGAGTCGAGCAACACTCGCTTCCGGAATCCGCCTTCGGGATCGTTTACCAGCCATCGGGCTCTACGTTACGGCGCTCGTGCACGTTTTCACAAAGCCCGCACGGGCTACTGCGTCGCGGGGCCCACAACGGAGGCCGCGTCAAGGTCGCGGCGAAGGACCTTGCCGGTCGCGTTGCGTGGGAGCTGATCGACGAAGACCACCTGTGTCGGGCACTTGTAGGACGCGAGATGGTCGAGAGCATGCTCAATGAGCATCGCCTCACTGATCTCCGCTCCGGCGGTCGCGACCACGAAGGCCTTCACGGCCTCCCCAGTCGGGTAATTGGGGACTCCAACAACGGCCGTTTCACGCACAGCGGCATGCATCGCCAATACCTCTTCGACCTCTGCTGGGTACACATTGAAACCCGAGACGATGATCAGATCCTTGCTGCGGTCAACTAGGTAGAGATAACCGTCGTCGTCAACAGTGGCCATGTCGCCAGTTTTTAGCCAGCCGTCCTCGGTGAGTACGGCTGCGGTCGCGTCGGGGTCGTTGTAATACCCGAGAAACACGTTGTCGCCGCGTACCCAGACCTCGCCAACATCGCCAATCAGCGCCTCGCCGTTGTCGTTGACCAGCCTCACCTCAACTCCGTTGAGCACTCGACCCACGGATCCGAAACGCGGCGTGATACCAACCGACGTACAGACAATTGGGGAGGTCTCGGTCAGCCCATAGCCCTCACGAATGGCCACCCCGAACCGTTCAGACATCGACCTGGCAACACTCACCGGCAAGCGAGACGCCCCAGATAGGGCGAGTCGAACCGCGGCGAACGCGTCCGGTTCAAGTTCATCAAGCTGACTAAACGCAGCCCAGATGGCGGGAGCGCCGGGAACCACAGTGACTCCGTGGTCGCGGATAGATGTGACCGCTGCGCTGGGTTCGAACCGCGTGGCCAGAACGATTGCGGCCCCGGCAGAGAGACCCACACCAACCACTACG
>JAHRVJ010000021.1 GCA_019090765.1 Ilumatobacteraceae bacterium | reverse complement strand
TTCCTCGACACAATCATCGATTGGCGGGCGATGACCCCCGACGTCTATGAACGCGAGTTCCACCTGCCAGGAGGCCACGCAACAACCTTCGCTGGTGGTCCACTCGCTGCATTCCGCAATCCAAATCCTGAACTCACCGAATATGAAACCGCTGTCGATGGCCTCTACTTGACAGGTGCGGCGACATTCCCCGGCGCGGGTATTTGGGGAGCGAGTGGCCGCAACTGCGCGACTGTGATCCTCGAACAGCGGTCCTGACGAACCACCCACCCGCATTGGAATAGCATCGGGAAGCTACGGGTTATATCGAGCAACGACGGGACTGTCCCGTCGACGGCGTTCGGAGGCGAAAAACAACTAATGGTCAGTGGTTCGATCAGCTTGGGGCGTTACGCCGGAATTCCTGTGCGAGCGCACTGGAGCATGGCTCTCATCGCGGCATTTTTTGGGGCCAACCTGGGTTCGGCTTTCGGGGTATTGCTCGGCATTGTCGCGACAGTTGCCTTCTTCCTGTCAATCCTTGTTCACGAATTCTCCCACGCATTGGTCGCCCGCCGCTACGGCGTCCAGACCGAATCGATCGACCTTTGGGCCTTGGGCGGCGTCGCTCACCTCGACCGCGACCCTCCGACTCCCAGGGCCGACGGCTGGATCGCAGTGGCCGGCCCACTAGGCAGTCTCGTCATCGGTCTCGTCGGATTCGGAGCCGGCTGGGCTCTTGGCTCGGGCGTCTTGGCGTGGATTGGATTCGTCAATCTCGTGCTCGCAGTGTTCAACATGCTCCCCGGTGCACCCCTCGATGGCGGCAGGCTCGTTCGTGCCGTGCGGTGGGGGCAAACCGGCAACAAGTACCGCGCCTCTCGCGATGCCGGCCAGGCTGGCCGAGTACTCGGCTGGGGGATGGCTGGGATCGGCATCGTGATGATGATCAATGGCCTGCCAGGAGTATTTATCCTGATCACAGGGGTCTTCATCGCCCTGAATGCCCGGGCTGAAATATTGGGTTCGTACCTCTCGGAGCAACTGGATGGCGTGAAAGTGCGCGATCTAACTTGGTTCGGCATTGCTCAGGCCGGAACCGATATGGATGCCGACTCGATGATCTGGCAGCGCCAGCGACTTGGCAGCGCCGGAGCGGTAGCGGTCGTTGACGACAACGGCGAACTCGATGGTCTGGTGCTGGAAGAACAACTGTGGGCGATTCCCGCCGATCGGCGAGCGATGGTGATGCTCACACAGTTGATGGTGCCGTTCAAGAACGTAGCGAAGGCGGCCCCAGATGAAGAACTTGCCTCGGTGCTTCCTCGGCTAAATCCGTTGCGCCCGGTACTTACGGTGTGGACAGGTGACAAGCTGCTTGGCATCGTGCCACCGAAGCGGCTCAAGGAGCGCCTCGATCGGGCTCAACGCAGTGCGTACCCAAGAAATGCCACTGCCTAACAATCAGGCGTCTTTTACTGACCAATCACGTCTTGCGACTGGGTCTTTGTCACTCCAAGGAAAATTGATCCAGTGGTCGGTCCTCTTCCACACGTAGTCACACTTCACGACCGAGTGTGATTTCTCGTAGAGCACGCCAGTACGGACCTCAGCGACCTTGCCCTCGCAGAAGTCCTGCACGGACCGCAACGTGTGACCGGTATCGGCAACGTCGTCAACGATCAAGATTCGAGCGTCGGAAACATCCACAAAGTCCGGAGCGGGAGGCAGAATCCGTGGCACTTCAAGCCGTTCGTCAACTCCGGTGTAAAACTCGACATTCATGGTGTAGACGTTCTTCACCGAAAGGGCGTAACCAATGGCCCCACCAATCAGCAGACCACCGCGGGCAATTGCCAGCACCATGTCGGGTTCATAGCCATCATCCACAACCATCTGCGCTAAGACGCGAGATGAGGTTCCGAAGATCTCCCAGGTCATTATTTCGCGCTCTTCAGACATAGGTTCGGAACCTACCCGAGTCACAGCGAGTGTGCTCAAATTCAGTGCACGAGGTTCAAGAAACCTCTGTTTCGCGACTACAGGCAGATGTCGGCGGGTCGAACCGGCACCCGCGCAAGTGGTTTTCCGACGCCATCGACAGAGCGCAGCGCGTCACGGATTGCAGCCACAATCGCGGGAGTCGAAGACACACAGGGTGGTTCCCCAACACCTTTAGCGCCGAGCGGGGCACGGGGGTCTGGCTCTTCGATCAGAGTGGCAATCACCTCGGGCATGTCGAGGAAGGTCGGCAGCAGATAGTCGGTGAAGTTGCCGTTGCGAATTGCCCCGTCAACCTGAATGATTTCCTCCATCACCGCCAATCCCAGCCCCTGAGCAATGCCGCCTTCGATCTGCCCGATCACCGAAAGCGGGTTGAGCGCCCGTCCAACATCTTGAGCCGTAGCAACCTGGACAACCTTGACCAGGCCAAGTTCTGGATCGATGTCAACCACCGCCCGGTGCGCAACGAAAGCGAAGGCCGTGTGACAGTCGCCCTGACCACTTTCGTCGAGCTCCACGGTTGGCGGGTGCCGGTACTCGACGGTTTCGTCATATGCCAGGCCAGCGTTGGCCTCGGCCACTGACATTCGCCAGCCAGAGCTTTCGTCGACGATGTCAGTGCCGTCGATTACCAACCGCAGCGGATCGATGTCATGGGCCCGGCCGACATCAACGAACATCGCCTCACGAACGGTCCGGCACGCGAGGTCTACGGCTCCCCCGCTCATCCACGTTTGCCGTGACGCTGAGGTCGATCCGGCTGAGCCGATTTGAGTGTCGATCTGGTCGAGCCGTACGTCGTCAATACCAAGGATGGTGCGCGCGATCTGAGCTGCGATGGTGACAAAACCTTGCCCGACCTCCGCGGTGGCGAACTTGAGTGTCGCAACACCATCGGCGAGTTGGCAACGGGCGGTGGCGTAGTCGTCGAACCCCTCGGAATACATCAGGTTCTTGATCGCTACTCCCCAACCGATTCCACGCACGATGTCGCCACGATCTGCCGTGCGGCCTGCTCCTCCAGGAAGCTTCATTGGGTCAACTCCGCCGTTGGCGGTCAGGTTGCCTCCAATGGGTTCGGTAGGCAGCGGCAGCGCGGCAGTGTCTCGAATACACCGCTCGACAGGCGCCACGTTGAGGACAGGTTGGCCGGTGATCAACCGATCGCCAGTGCGCATCGCGTTGCGTAGACGGATTTCGACCGCATTGAGGCCGCATGCATCAGCCAGCTTGTCCATCTGCGACTCATGCGCGAAACACGCTTGCACCACGCCAAACCCGCGCATCGCCCCGCATGGAACACTGTTGGTCCGCACGGCATAGCCATCGACAACCGCGTTGGCACATCGATATGGGCCCTGAGCATGGGTGACCGCGTTGATCAACACTGCTGCAGAGGTGGAGGCATAGGCCCCACCGTCGAACACCATTCGCGATTCGATCTTGACGATCTGACCATCAGCGTCGGCATGGTGCCGCATCCAGATCGTGGCCGGGTGGCGATGTACATGACCGAGAAAGCTCTCCGTGCGGCTGTACGCAAAACGCACGGGCCGACCGAGCCGAAGCGCTAGCAGACAGGTGTGCACCTGCAAGCTGATGTCTTCGCGCGCGCCGAATGCTCCCCCAACGCCACCGAGCACCAAGCGCACCGATTCCTCAGGAAGCGCCAAACAGGCCGCTAATTGGCCACGGTCTTCATGGAGCCACTGTGTTGCGACGTGCAGTTCAACCCCTTTGCCATCCGGATCAGGAATCGCGAGCGCCGCCTCCAGGCCAAGGAATGCTTGATCTTGCATACCGATCTCGTAGGTGCCTTCGACAACGACAGACCCCGTGCGCTCGATATCACCGCAAGCGATCCGTTGGTGGCGGATGACGTTTCCATCGGGGTGAATGTCGTGGTGGCTGCCATCAATGGCCTGTTCCGGATCAAGGAGCGGTTCAAGCTCTTCGTACTCAACAACAATCGCGGCGAGCGCACGGCGGCACGTTTCCGGATGATCGGCGGCCACAGCCGCGATCGGCTCACCGACGTAACGAACCACATCACTGGCGAACACCGGCTGGTCTCTACTGATCAGCCCGTAGTAGGCCTCACCAGGTACGTCGTCAGCGGTGATCACGGATTCGACGCCAGCAATCTTGAACGCCACAGATAGATCAATTGAGACAATGCGCGCCGATGGATACGGGGAACGGAGTGTGGCCCCCCACAGGCAACCGTCGGCGCTCAGATCTGACGAGAATGCAAACGAGCCTTGCGCTTTCGCGTCACCGTCCGGGCGTGGCGGGGATGTGCCGACGGTCCCGTGGCGAGCTGACGTGCGGGGCCCCGCGTCGTGATCAATGACAGTCACAGCGCACCATCGCTGCTGTCCGCCCGGCGGACAGCGACCTGTTGCACCGCGTCGATGATTCGCCCGTATCCCGTGCATCGGCACACGTTCCCAGCAAGTTCCTCACGGATTTCGCTGTCGGTCGGTATCGCAATCCGGTCAAGCAGATCGTGCACAGCCGTAATCAAGCCGGGCGTACAGAACCCGCATTGGATTGCCCCAGCCTCCACGAAGACTGCTTGGACGTCGCTCAAGGTTTCCTCGGGTGTCAGGCCCTCAATGGTCACGATTGGTTCACCAACTGCAGAGGCAGCCATCACCAGACACGAACAAAGCAGTGAGTCTCCAACCATAACGCTGCACGACCCACACTCACCTTGCTCGCACGCTCCCTTGACACCGAGCAGGCCTAGACGATCGCGCAGCACATCAAGCAGGCTCTCACCGAGCCAAGAGTCCGTCACCTCGCGAACGACACCGTTGATGTGGAGACTGAACACCTCTGAATCTGAATTCATGCTGCTTGCCGAGCTACTGCACGCGACACCAACCGGCGCGCCAGCACTTCCACCGCGTGCGTTCGATACTCCGCGGTTGAACGGTGATCAGTGATCGGTGCACTTGCGTCCTTGACGAACTCGGCGAAACGATCCACCTCGGAGGTGTTGACGTGCATTGTCTCCCAATCAATGGCATTCGACAGCTGGGCTTCGGCAGCTGGACAACGCAACACGGCCGGGCCGACGGAACCGAGCGCGATGCGAACCGATCGGCTCGAACGATCGAGTACCAGCGCCACGCTGGCCACCGAGATCACCATC
>JAHRVJ010000260.1 GCA_019090765.1 Ilumatobacteraceae bacterium | reverse complement strand
CGAAGCAATAAAGAGGGGCAACAGTGGCCAAGAAGTTCACCGGTGTTATCAACGAAGATATTCGTGATTCGGTCCCTGATTGGGGGCCGTACGAGCAACCTAAGGCTCCGGCCGGAGCCCCAAACGTGCTCTATGTCGTTTGGGACGATGTTGGATTCTCAGCCTTCGAGCAGTTCGGTGGCCCGATCAGCACTCCGACGATGTCACGTATCGCCGAGCGGGGCCTCAGATACACGCAGTTCCACACCACCGCGCTCTGCTCGCCGACCCGCGCCGCAATGCTCACTGGTCGTAACCACACCACCGTCGGTATGGCTTGTATCGGTGAGGCCACCACCGGTTTCCCCAACTCGAATGGCCACATCCCGTTCGAGACCGCCACGATCGCAGAGGTGCTCGTCGACCAGGGTTACAACACCTACATGCTCGGCAAGTGGCACCTGTGCCCAGAAGATGAGATGAACCTCGCCTCGACCAAGCGCAACTGGCCGCTTGGCCGAGGTTTCGAGCGCTACTACGGGTTCCTTGGGGGCGAGACGAGCCAATGGCACCCAGATCTCGTTTACGACAACCATCTGGTCGAACAACCGTCGACTCCCGAAGAGGGTTATCACTTCAGCACGGACATGGCAGACCGGGCCATCGGCTTCATCTCCGACGCGAAACAGATCGCTCCCGACAAGCCATTCTTCATGTACTACTGCCCGGGCGTCGCTCACGCACCGCACCATGTTGCCCCGGAATGGGCCGACCGTTACAAGGGGCACTTCGATCAGGGGTATGAGAAGGTTCGTGAAGAGACGTTGGAGCGTCAAAAGGCGATGGGCCTCTTGCCGCCTGAGACCGAGTTGGCATCGATGAACCCGATGGTCGATCAAAGGGGTGACGATGGTGCGGTGTGGCCGGAACTCGACATCGTGCGTCCCTGGAACTCATTCGACGATGATGAGAAGCAGCTTTCGGCGCGCATGGCGGAGGTCTACGCGGGAATGGTTTCGCACACCGACTACGAGATCGGGCGGTTGCTCGACTATCTCGAAGAAACTGGAGAGCTCGATAACACGATCATCGTCGTGATCTCCGACAACGGTGCCAGTGGCGAGGGTGGCCCGAACGGTTCGGTCAACGAGAACAAGTTCTTCAACAACATCCCTGACACCATGGAGGAGAACCTGAAATACCTTGACGTCCTTGGCGGTGTCGAAACTTACAACCACTACAACGTCGGTTGGGCCTCGGCATTTAACTCCCCACACAAGATGTGGAAGCGGTACGCGTGGAACGGCGGTATCTGTGATCCGCTTATTATCAGCTGGCCCGACGGCATCAGCGCCCGCGGTGAACTGCGCGAGCAGTACTGCCACGTGACAGATCTCACCCCCACTATTTATGACATGCTCGGCATCGAATACCCCGACGAGGTGAAGGGCTACACACAATGGCCGATCGAGGGAAACCCGCTCGGCTACACCTTCGACGACGCCGATGCCGAGTCGCGCAAGGACACGCAGTTCTACACGATGCTCGGCAGCCGGGGCATCTACCACAAGGGTTGGAAGGCGAACACCGTTCATCCGACCATCGCCAACTGGGGTTCCTACTCATCCGATCGGTGGGCGTTGTACCACGTCGACGAAGACCGCTCCGAAGTGAACGATCTCGCCGATCAGTACCCTGAGAAACTCGAGGAGCTCAAGGCCCTCTGGTACCACGAAGCGGGTAAGTACCAGGGATTTCCGCTTGAGGACCGTAGCGCCGTCGAGGTCCTCACAACCCCACGACCACAGCTGGCGCCGCCGCGTGACCAGTACGTGTACCGACCTCACACCTCCGAGGTTCCAGAAGGGGCAGCGGTCAACGTGCGTAACCGGTCATTCAAGATCGCGGCAGCGGTTGAAGTCGACGGTCCCGACGCGTCTGGGGTGCTGTTCTCCCACGGTGGCCGGTTCGGCGGGCACAGCCTGTTCGTCAAGGACGGCAAGCTGAGGTACACCTATAACTGGTTGGGTGATATCGAGCAGCAAGTGAGATCGGATATTGACATCCCGGAGGGGTCCTGCGTGCTTGGCGTGTCGTTCGACAAGGAAGCAAACGACGAGCAGATGAGTTCGCTCGGCACGGCATCGTTGTACATCGATGACGTCAAGGTGGGTGAGGCATCGATCAAGACCCAGCCCGGCAAGTTCTCGCTTGGCGGTGAAGGGTTGAACGTGGGCCGAGATCCGGGCGTCGCAGTCAGCCCGTCTGTCTATGAGTCCCCATTCGCGTTCACCGGCGGCACGATCCGCGAAGTCGTTGTCGATGTGAGCGGCGACGCCTACGTTGACATGGAGCTCGAAGCCATCGCCGCAATGAAACGCGATTAGCGAGGTCTTCTGGGGAATCGCCGATCTCTGCTTGATTCCGACATCATCTCGACGCCGACGCCGACGCCGGAGTTGGTCTCAACCTGATGTCTGCGGAGTGTTGCCTCTGGAATTTCGAAGAAGACTCGTGCTCTCGGTGAGCTAATTGGGCGGGTTGGTTACGGATCGCAATTACTCCTCAGGCCGCCCGACGGGTGTGGGGTCTCGATAGTGGTGAAGTATTCGATGGGCTCGTCTCCGGACGTTCGAAAACTGGTCGGGGTTGTCCGAGTCGATGTAAGTTTCAATACCTTCACACCCTTCGAACGCGCGGGTGTCGGCGAGTGCTGGCAACAAGGCTCCGAGGAACTCTGCACCCCTACCGGCAGTACAAGGGAACTCAGCGAGCGTGGTGTGTGACATGACTTCTCATGGGGTTCGTGGTGAGAGTTGCTAGGTAGTGCATCGAGCTGCGCACCTGGGCTGGCTGATTACGGATTGGTAGACTTAGCCGATGGTATGCGCCAAAAGGAACCACCCGAGGCGAACCGCAGCGGGTCTGCTCGCTGTGTGCTGTTTGGCCTTCGCTGCATGCGGAGGTGACGACGACACCGGTCAGTCGACTGACGCCGCCACAGCCGAACAGGAGCCTGAATCGGCAGACGACGCTGCCAACGGCGCGGGCGATGATGCAGGGTCGAGCGACGTGCCCCCCGGCTTCGACATTCCCGAGGGTCTTCCGATCGACGATGGCCTGATTCCGGAACTCGCCGACATTCCCATACCTGATGGGCCCGCCGTCTATTCAGATGGAGTTGCCTACGGCGCCGATGTCGATCCGCGTGAAACTGCCGTTCAATCGGTGTACTTCACGATTTCGTCGGGGGAGGTCGCCGACTTCTATCGCACGGCGCTACCGGCCGCCGGGTTTGTGGTGGTCTCCGACACCGGGGCCGAATCCGTTGAACAGGCGATTATTGAGTTCACCGACCCCGCGGGGTTGCCTGGTCACATCTCGGTGAACCCGGGTAATTTCTCCGAGTCGACGATCAACATCAACCTGTTTCGCAGCGGTACGTCCTGACGTCTGCCCAGTCACTGTCGTAATACATAACCGGTTCACCTCGGCAGCGATCAATCAATCACCAGGCGCCGACACGTCCCCCTATTAGCGGGGGAGTGCTGGCGGCTATGACCAGCGGACGCGGACGTTGCCGCGCCAGAGGTCCATGAGTGTGCTGT
>JAHRVJ010000259.1 GCA_019090765.1 Ilumatobacteraceae bacterium | reverse complement strand
GCGAATGGTGGGATTGCCCTGGATCGGGCCAGGTGCGCGACGACTCGCGATGGGGAGGGCTCGCAGGCGCGATCGGAGCCGCGGCCGGAGGCGGGCTTCTTCCGGGCCTCGCGGCCGCCGCCTCGCAAGCCGCTGGCGGCGCAACATCTGGGGCATCCGGAGCGACGGGATCATCGGGTGGACCTGATGGGTCTGGCGCAGATTCCGCTGGCGGAGACGGCCCTGAAAACCGTGAGCCCTCCGACGAGGACTGGCCCGGGACAGAAGACGACCAGAGCACCAGTTCAGCGGAACACCAACCAGAGGACCCTGTCGCGGACGACGGGCTATTCGACCCAGTTGACGAATCCGAGGACACCACAGCAGACGACGGGCTCACAAACGAGCCAGAAGGTCCGCGCGGAGACGATGACGGACTGTTCGACCCAGTCGAATCGCCTGACGACACCGTCCGCGGCTGGGACCCCAATCAAGAGCAGTTCCGCGATATGACCCGCGCTGAGCGCGATCGACTAGACGGTGTGACCCGCGACGTCGAACGTGGGCGCCGCCAGGATCGCGATGCCGAGGAACTTGCCGACATCCGCGAGGACCGCGCCCGCGTCGAGCGCCTCGCCGAGCAACTCCGACGACGTGACGAACTCTTGGATCGTCTGGAAGCGAACGAGATCGACCAACAACGCTTGAACGACCCCGATCAACTGAACGACGAGATAACGAGAGAAGCCTGGGACGGGATGGTCCGTGATGTCGACGGACTACCGGAGGAGTTTCGCGGGGTCGCTCGCGGCATCAACGAGACCATGAACGATCCTGAGAATTGGAGAGTGCTCGAAGAGACGTTGAGTGAGACCGCCCACGACGCGGCCGGCATGGTTTCGCCGATCCCATTCGGTGACGGTCTCGACAACATCCAAGAAACGGGGCGTCAAGCTGGCGAATTCGGCATGGCCGTTGGCCGCGCCGCCGTCGCCGACCCGGTCGGCTTTGTTTACGGACTCACCCCGCTACAGGACTTCGAAGACGCCGTTGATCCCGACAAAACGCTGGGTGAACGTCTCGGCCACCTCGGAATGGGCCTCGCCGATGTATTCGGCGGACTGGGCGCCGCCGACAATCTCCATGACGTCGCAAACGCCGCCGATGCGGCACGTGACGCCGCAAACGTCGCTGATGCAGCACGCGACACGGGCAACCTGGCCGACGCAGCACGCGACTCAGCCAACGCCGGCGAAGCAGCACGCGACGCCACCAACGTCGGGGATGCGGCACGAGATGCTGACCGGGCCACAGAAGCAGCCGTGGACTCAGAACGCCTCGCGGACACCGCCGAAGACGTCGCGGACGATCTGGTCGAGGGTCAGCCCACACCGCGTTCCACCAGGGCCGGTGTTGAAGAGCAGATCGAGGCGAACCGCCAGGCGCTTGGTGACAACAACTTGACCCCAGATGAGTTGCGACGACGCCAAGACTGGGAGCGCAATCGTGTCGAAGGAGCAGAATCGGTCGACAACTTCGCGGATACCCTCGATAACGCTGACGGTCTGACGCCAGATGAACTCAGGCAACGGCAACGGGAGGCAGCCCTTCAGGTTCAGAGCGACAAGCAGGCGCTACAGGACATGAAAGGCCAGTCCGAAGGCGTCAAGGGAGCATTCGTTGACGAAATGCGCGGTATCTACGACGAGACCGATGCCGAAGTTCTCAGTTGGGCACGAGACCATGTCGATGACCTGCAATCGGGGCCGCTACGGGGCGTGGACATGACCGGAGAGTTGCGGCTGAAGAACCCTCAACCGGGTGGAGGATTCACGGCGTACATCGATGAGGCGGGTAACGAGATCCATCTATTCGAGCCGACCAACGCCACGCCAGGCGTCGTGTCAGTGGGGGCAGATCGTGACTTCGCGGTGTACGTGCGGCCAGCGGGTCACGATGGACCGCTTATTGCACTCGACAGCCGTCAGTCGGGGCGGGTATACAACGATGCATTTTATGACGCCGCCGGAGGTGACCGCACGATGGACCAACTCGGTATCAACCGTCTCGACGCTGACGACATCTCTGTCAACGAGGCAAGCCGGGCGGGCCTCAGCCGTGAGGAGTTGGCGCGACAACGCAACGCAGACGCACTCGCCGAACGGCTCGACCAAGCGGTCACCGATGACGTTCATCCCGAGTCGTATACCAGTATCGAACAAGTCATCGGGCGCCCCTACGGCCCACTCAGTGACTCCCAGCAAGTCGGCCTCGCGACAAGCTACAAGGGCGACCACTGGTATGAGCGGGCCACCAGCTCCGGTGCAGGGCAACTATCGGAAAGTGAGATCGCCGAAGGGTTCAGGCAGATAACCAAACAGAACGGCAATCAGATTCAGCCTCGACTCGAGCAGTTTCAGCAGCAAGTCGAGTACCTGCGAGATACGGGCGTGCTTCCGGCCGACGTCACAATTCCACGGGCCAACACGAGGCTCGATGATGGCATGGCCATTCTCGACCGGGTCAAAAACGACGGAATCTCTCCCGCTGACGCCGAACGACTACTTCGCGATCAACTCGACATGAACCCCGATGAACTCACCCGAATGGCGGGCCAACAAATCGAGGCGATGGACAAATTTGCCCCATCGGAAGTGAAGGACCTTCAGCGTCGGATGGACCAGATCGCCAGCGAACTCACCGAGGAACTCAAGGACCATCCAGATGTCACCATGCGTCGACCAACGCCAGACCAGGTGTGGGCCGAACTCAGAAAGCAGGACGGCCAATGAGCTCACAATGGGTGCTCGTGCAACCGAGTACTGCCCTCACCGCGCTTGTCGGGTTGCCCGAGACCGCACTTCCCGTACGCCACGCGCGCGTAGACGCCATCTTCAAGTCGCAAACCTCGCGCATCGAACTGTGTGACCTGGTTGACGAACTAGAGGTGTTCGCTGGAGAAGAGCCCGACGCCATTGCCCGGCTGACGCCCTCCATGGCGCTACTCGCGCGGGCCGCCATTGGCGAGCTGCTGTGGGAGAACCAGTGGGAACGGGCCGAAACGTACGCTCGGTTAGCCCGCAGATGGTCACCAAACGACACACCCCTGCTAGTTCAGCTTGGTCGCGCGTTGCATGGTCTAGGTCGACACAGCGAAGCCACTACGCAGTGGCAATCTGCTATCGCTCGGGCGCGCGAGGCAGAGCAGTGGTCACCGATGCTGTGGCTACTTACCGCTCGTTCATTGATGGAACAAGATCAATTCGACGAGGCCGCGTTGCTCGTCGACGAAATCTCCGTGCGCTGCACCGATAACGCTGTGGAAAATCTCCGACTAGCCCTGGATCAGAAGAGAACCCGCTAGCTACTAGGCATCCCAACAAGCAAGCCGATTACGCAGTAGGAACTGGGGGCTTGGGTTCTTTGGGCAAACCGAGGACGCGTTCGCCGACGATGTTGCGCTGGATCTGGCTTGTGCCACCCCAGATCGTTTCCGAACGGGAGAAGAAGAACGACGACATCATCGCGCTGACGGGATACCCATCGCGGCGCACGTCGCGCGCGGCAGCTGGCCAATTGCCAGATTCTGGGCCGCAGTCGATGAGCATCGAGTCGGCGCCATAAATGTCGAGGGCGAGTTCCATCGCCTGCTGGTGCATCTCCGACCAGAACATCTTGTTGGTCGCACCCAAGGTGACGGTGCCCATGTCTTGCGAACCCGTCAACGTCGATGTGAGGTTGCGTAGACCATTGATCCGCAAGATTTCAATCTTGGTGTAGAACTCCATCAATCGCTGGCGAATCAGCGGGTCGTCTATCTTTCCGTTCTTGGTACCAGCTTCAACCAGCAGCCGATATTCGTCAGCAAAGCGCCGGTAGCCGGTCGTTGCAGATTGCCCACGTTCGAAGGCAAGGGTTGAGTTGGCCACCGTCCAACCGTTGTTGACGCCACCGACCACGGCGCCTTTCGAGCATTTCGCGTTGTCAAAAAAGACTTCGCAGAACTCAGCGGTGCCGTCGGGCTGGGTGATGCCACGAACCTCGATGCCGTCCTGCTTCATCGGAACGAGCATGTAGGAAATACCGCCATGCTTTGGCGTGTCAGGGTCGGTGCGAGTCAGCAGGAAGCAGTAATCGGCGTGATGCCCACCGGTGGTCCACACCTTCTGGCCGTTGATCACCCATTCCTCACCATCGAGCGCCGCGGTCGTCTTAAGGCTGGCCAGGTCGCTACCCGAGTTCGGCTCAGAGAATCCCTGACACCAACTGGTCGTACCTTGCAGAATGCCGGGCAGGAACTCCTTCTTCTGCTCCTCGGTACCCCACTGGAGCAACGTCGGCCCGACGAGGGTGTCGCCAAAGAAATCGCCGCGCATCGGCGCCTTGGCATTGGCGAACTCCTCAGACAGCACGACCCCCTGCATGGTCGTCAGACCCTTGCCGCCGTATTCGGCAGGCCAAGTCGCACAGATCCATCCACCTTCGAACAGCTTTGCTGGCCACTCTTCATTGAATTGTTGACGATCGGCGGCTGACATCTCGAAGCCGTCGTCAAACCATCCCGCAGGCAGATTCTCATGAAGCCACGACTTGATTTCCACTCGGAATTGCTCTGCCTCGTCGGGGTATGTGAGATCCATACCTCCATTGTGCCCAGAAGACGATTCACACGGACGAAACAATCCGGCGACGAACGCGAAACCGCAGGCCTTTAGGTTGCGCTCTCAATCCGGCCGGCAATGGCGCCACCGGACGATCAACCCCATCTCCCTACCAAATATTGGAGGACACGTGCGAAAACGTACGATCCGAATCATCTCCGGTCTGGGTGGCGCTGCAGCCATCTTGGCCGTCACCCCCCACACGGCCTTCGCTCAGGAGCTCCCGACAACTCAGGACTACCTGAACAACCTGTGGGTGTTCATTGCGGGCGTGCTCGTGTTCTTTATGC
This sequence comes from Ilumatobacteraceae bacterium, assembly GCA_019090765.1. Lineage (GTDB taxonomy): Bacteria > Actinomycetota > Acidimicrobiia > Acidimicrobiales > Ilumatobacteraceae > Sva-07. Next base: position 12,223 of record JAHRVJ010000259.1, on the reverse strand, counting down.
AGGCTGGCTTCGCGCTCGTCGAAGCGGGGCTCACCCGGGCAAAGAACGTAGTAAACATCTTCGCTAAGAACATGGCCGACGCAATTGTCGGCGTTCTTGCATTCTTCGCCAGCGGCTACGCATTGGCCTTCGGCGGCGGAGGCGGATGGTTCAGCGGAACCGACTCGTTCTTCCTCGAAGGCAACAACCTCGCCGAAATCCCCTCCGGTGGGCTCAGTGTCGCAACCACGTTCTTCTTCCAGGCCGTGTTTGCTGCGACTGCCGTAACCATCGCCTCTGGGGCGATGGCCGAGCGCACGAAGTTCAGCGCCTACCTGATCTTTTCCACCATCATGTGTGCGTTCATCTACCCCATCGTGGTCCACTGGACCTGGGGCGGAGGATTGATCGCCAAGATCAACATCGGCGACGCCGTCTACTCCGACTTCGCCGGATCCGGCATCGTGCACATGACCGGTGGCATCGCCGCCTTCATGGGTGCGCTATTTCTCGGACCGCGCATTGGCAAGTACGACGAGAACGGCAACGCTCGGGCGATCCCCGGACACAACATTCCGTTCGCCATCCTCGGTGTGTTCATCCTCTGGGTCGGCTGGTTCGGCTTCAACCCCGGATCTGAACTCCTCGCTGATGAATTCGTTTCCACGGTGGCGGTCAACACAATGCTCGCCGCAGCTGCCGGTGGCCTGGCCACCACGATCACGATCTGGCTCAAGGCGGGCAAACCCGACCTCGCCATGATCGGCAACGGCGTACTTGCCGGACTGGTGGCAATCACGGCGCCAGTCGGTGCAGTAACCGCCTTGATGGCAGTTGTCATCGGCTTTATCGGCGGCATCATTGTGGTCTTCTCGGTGTTCTTCTTCGACAAGATCAAGATCGACGATCCTGTTGGCGCAGTCAGCGTCCACGGTGTCTGCGGAGCGTGGGGCCTATTGTCAATCGGGCTCTTCTCGACATACGACGACGCCTTCCTTGGCCGTGAAGACGCTGGCCTGTTCTACGGCGGCGGCTTCGAGCAGCTGGCCGTTCAGGGCCTGATGCTCCTGATCATCCTCGTCTGGGTAGGACTCACGACTGCGGCAGTATTCGCCGGCCTCAAGTACACGGTCGGCCTCAGGGTCACTGCTGAGGAAGAAATCGAGGGCCTCGACGTCCTCGAGCACGGCCTCTCCGGTTACGCCGCCGACCTGGCTCACCTGAGCTGAACCATCGATCGACTGAATAGTCAAAAGGACAAAACACATGAAACTAGTGACAGCAGTTATCAAACCGTTCAAGCTCGATGACGTCAAAGACGCTCTGAAGGCAGCCGGTATTGCCGGAATCACCGTGTCGGAGGTTCGCGGCTTCGGCCGCCAGGGTGGCCACACCGAGACCTACCGCGGAGCCGAATACAAAATCGACTTCGTCCCCAAGGTCAGCATTCGGGTAGTCGTTGCTGCCGACGCAGTCGACAGCGTCGTCGAGACCATCGTGTCCTCAGCGGCGACCGGCAAGATCGGCGATGGCAAGATCTGGGTAACCGATGTCGAGCGCCTCGTGCGCATTCGCACCAGCGAAGAAGGAGCCGACGCCGTTTAGCTCACGCAACAACTGATCGGGGCTCATCGTTGCGCCCCGCTACGTGGTCTCCGAACCTCCGCCGGTACACAGGTGGATGGTTCGGAGACCGCTTCGTTTTTGGTTGAATTTCATCTTTGTCCACCCGCCGATCTAGCTTCGGAAAGCTATGGACTCTGGTGACACAGCATGGGTACTCATGTCCGCCGCTCTGGTGTTGTTCATGACACCCGGGTTGGCCTTCTTCTACGCTGGCATGGTTCGCTCGAAGAACGTGCTGGGGATGTTGATGCAGAACGTCTTCGCGATGGGCTTGATATCTGTTATCTGGGCGATCATCGGCTTTTCACTTGCCTTCGGCGGCACCGGATCGATAGTCGGGAATCTGGATTTTGCCTGGCTTTCGGGCGTTACCGACCTCGACGGCAACATTCCCGGAATGGCCTTTGTTGCCTTCCAAATGATGTTTGCCGTAATCACTCCGGCACTCATCACCGGGGCAACAGCAGACCGCCTGAAGTTCAGTTCGTACGCGATCCTGATCGGCATCTGGTCAATCGTGGTCTACGCCCCTGTGGCCCGATGGGTATTCAACGAGAATGGTTGGCTGTTCGACATGGGTGCGCTCGATTTCGCGGGCGGCGCAGCGATCCACATCAATGCCGGAATGGCCGCTCTCGCCGTGGTCATCGTGATCGGCAACCGACGGGGCCACGGCCACGAGCCGATGCCCCCACACAACTTGCCCTTCACGATGCTCGGAACGGGCATCTTGTGGTTTGGCTGGATCGGTTTCAATGCCGGTTCCGCGCTCGCCGCCGACGGGGTTGCTGCCCAAGCTGTTGTTAACACTCACCTCGCAGCCGCTGCCGGGATGCTCGGTTGGCTCGCCGTTGAGCGAATCAAGACTGGGCACGCCACCACTCTCGGCGCAGCCTCGGGGGCTGTGACGGGGCTCGTCGCAATCACTCCCTGCGCGGGGTTCGTCGGCGGCGCAGCGCCACTAATCATCGGCGCAATAGCCGGTATCGGGTGCTTCGCAGCGCTGGGCATCAAGGCCAAGATGAATTGGGATGACAGCCTCGACGTGATCGCAGTACACCTCGTCGGCGGCGTCATCGGCACGCTGCTACTCGGGTTCTTTGCCGACGCCTCGATCAACGGTGACACCGACGGGCTGTTGTTCGGTGGTGGCGCAGAGTTGCTCAAAGATCAGTTCGTCGCTGCGGGAGCCGTAGCTGCCTTCTCGTTCGCGGTGACCTTCGCGTTGGCTCACGCAATCCGCGCCACGGTAGGCCTGCGGGTATCACCAGAAGACGAACGGATCGGCCTCGACCAATCCCAACACGCCGAGTCCGCATATTCGTCATAGTCCTGAAATCGACCGACTCAAAGCGATTGGAGAAATCTCTTGAAACTGATTACCGGCATCATCAAACCGTTCAAGCTCGACGACGTCAAAGATGCCCTCAAGGCCATTGGAGTTACGGGAATTACCGTCAGTGAGGTACGTGGATTCGGACGCCAAGGTGGACACACCGAAACCTACCGAGGTGCCGAATACCAGATCGACTTCGTGCCCAAGGTCAGCCTGCGAGTAGTAATCGACGACGATCGCGCCGACCAAGTTGTCGACACGATTGCCACGGCCGCGGCAACCGGAAAGATCGGCGACGGAAAGATCTGGGTGACCGCTGTCGAACGCGTCGTCCGCATTCGCACCGGCGACGAAGGCACAGACGCCATCTAGCACACCCACTTTCTGATCGCGCTCACCGCCGGGTCTACGACCCTGGGAGCGTCTCGCGTAGAGTCGGCGTGATGACCACCGTCGAGCCCAAGGCCCCTCCCGTGCCGCCGAGTAAGGCCGGCCGTTGGACGGCGCAGTGGAAAGAGCTGTACGCCGAAGTTGTCACCAACGATTTGTGTACTGGCTGCGCTGGTTGCGTAGTCACCTGCCCGCACGATGTCATTGGCTACGAACACGAAGAGGGCAAGTACATCCCGTTTCACCTCGAAGACGAACTTGGCCCGGATAACTGCGTCCACGGAGAGAAAGGCTGCACTACCTGCACTCGTGCATGCCCACGGTTTCGAGCATGGGAACCCGCCGCTGACATGCATCTTTTCGGCCGCGTCCGCGAGCCCGACGAGCTATCAGGCATCTGGCGTCAGCTCTATCTCACTCGTGCCAGCGACGAGATGGTCCACAAGATGGGACAAGACGGTGGGCTCGTTTCAGCGATGCTCATTTGGCTTCGCGAGAACGACTACATCGACGCGGCGCTCGTCAGCGGCGTGGAAGATAATGACGCTTGGAAGGCCAAGCCCCAAGTCGTGGCCACACGTGATCAGATCCTCGCCACCGCAGGCAGTCGCTACACGTACTGCGCTAACCCCTTAGCGCTACCCGAAGCCAAGAAGTTGGGGTACGAAAGACTTGCGTTGGTCGGCATGGGCTGCCAGACGTCGTCGCCGCCAACCATGTGGGATCGCAAGGCCGGCAAGGTCTCGAAGCCGTTTCTGTTCAACATCGGACTGCTCTGTTCAAAGACCTTTGACGATGCGATTTTCACCGAACTCTTCGAAGCCAAATACGGATTGTTGAAGCAAGACATGGTGAAGATGAACATCAAGGGCGCATTCCAGATTTGGATGAAGGACGGCTCGTACCACGAGATCAATCTGAAGGAATGTCATGCTTGGACGCGGCAGGGCTGCACGAGCTGTCCCGACTTCGCCGCTGAACACGCCGACGTGGCCACCGGGGGGATCGGCGAAGACAACGACTGGACGCTCACAATCGTTCGCACAGAACTCGGCGAACAAGTGATCGAGCGGATGATCGCCGATGGGTCAATCATCGCCCGCCCCGCACAGACCGATGAGACAGCAATGCGACTATTACGGCTGTTGTCAATCGTCAGTAGACGCCGCTGGCCAAAAGACGCCGATCCGGCACCCGCGGTGGGGGTACCCCCGCCGAAGAAGAAAGCGCCGAAGCCAGCCCCGTCTCCGACGAGTGCATGAATCACACCCAAGTAGTTAGATCTCGCGACGGCGACGACGGCTAACACCGTGCAGCACTAGCCCGGCAAGTAGCAGCATCAAGGCGAGGGATTGAATCCTCCCAGTGTCCGACCCGGTGAGCGGAATGGTGTTGCTGCCCGTTGACGACGTCGATGTTGAAGACGTGCTCGTCGAACCATTGGTCGAAGCCGAAGGAATCAATGGGGTGGACTCGCCGCCACTTGGCGTGCCGGGCGCGGCAGGCGTCGTTCCGGGACCATTGACCACGGGAGTGGCCAGGCTCAACACGATCGGCAAGTCCAGCGTTTCGTCCTCGCCACCAATAGCCAAGTTGGTCGTGACACTGCCCAGTACCTGAGTCATGCCCGCCGGGATCGTATTGCTGTCGATCGACACGGTATAGACACCAGCTGGCAACTGGGTGAACTCATAGAAGCCAGTGCCGTCGGTGACTGTCGTGTACGTATGCACTCCCGCGGTGGTGGTCACCGCGGCAGTAACGGTGACCCCGCCAACACCGCCTTCTGAGGAGTCAAGGAGGCCGTTCTCATTGACGTCCAAGAATACGTTGTCACCCAAACGGGCCGTACCCGTGGCTGCGAAGTCGAGCTGGGTGACGGCGCTGCCGTTGACGACCACCGGGGTGGTGTAGTCGTTGGTGCCATCTGGATCGATCGTCTGGTCGACAATCCCGTCGGGCAGCGTCGCCACGTCTACCGACACCTCGAAGGCGCCTGGGGGCAACGAAGTGAAGCCATAGGTGCCATCGGGGTTGGTCGTCGTGACGAAATCGACAGGACCATCAGGACCAGTCCAGGTTGCAGTAACGGTAACTCCGCCGAGCGGCCCGTCTGTGGGGTCGATCGTTCCGTCGCCAGCCACGTCGTAGATGGTGCTGCCGGAGATGCTGCCAGCGCCGAGCACCCAGAAGTCGACCGTGTTGTCAGTCTGCGCAGATGCCACAGTGACCACCTGCACGTCGCCACCAGCGCCGAGCTGGTAGCCAGGAGGCGGTGCGATAGAGACCGTCAGAGTGCCTGGGACGACACTCACGCTGTATCGGCCGTCAGCCGCTGTTGTTGCGCTGCCGATGATGAGTCCGTCATCGTTGCGGACCTGCACCACGACTCCTGGTACGCCGGGCTCGCCGGGGTCCTGGTCACCATCGTTGTCGAGGTCAAGGAATACGGTGTCGCCGATCACTGCGAGCTCATAGATGCCCGCATCAACGTTGGCTACTGCGCCACCGCTGATCAGGGTGACGACTTCGGTCTCCCCCGTCGCCGGAATAACGTCGGAGTCGGTGGCGTCGTTACCTTCATTGGGGATCGTATAGATCGAACCGCTCGGCAGTACTGGTCCTACTTGGTAGTCGCCCGGGGGCACATTGTTGAACACGTAGGTGCCATCGGCGGCCGATGTCGTGGTGTCGATCACGGCTCCCGAAGAGAGCAATTCGATCGTGATTCCGGCAATACCACTGTCGCCAACTCGGCTGCCGTCAGCGAGCGCATCTGTGAATATCTGACCAGCGATCGTCCCGACGAGAGCGTAACCAAAGTCAATGGTGTCAACAATCTCGTCGCTACTTACCCACACGGCCACAGGTGCGCCTGTTGTGGTGGCGACCGATCCTGAAGGCGTACTTGTGGCGTCGACCTGGACGGTGTAGCTACCTGGCGCCAGACCGGTGAAGTTGTAGTCACCGTTCGCGGCGGTCGCAACAGTTGTGGTGCTGCTGTCGGAAAGGTCGGTAAGGATCAAGGTCACGCCGCCGATGCCGGGTTCGCCAGCGTCGGGGAGGCCGTCACCATCAAGGTCGTTGAACACGCGATCACCGATTGTCGCTGTAGTGGCGTAACCGAAGTCGACATCGTCACGGATGCTGTTGGAGGTGATCACGACGGGCAAGCTGGCTGGCGTCGTCGGGTTGAGTTGGGTTCCGGAGTTTGCACCGCTCGGCAGCGTCGTCGGGTCGACAACCACGTTGTAGGAACCCGGAGCTGCGGTCAGCGAATACACGCCACCCGAGCTCGTGACGTCGGAGTCAATCACCGTTCCGGCACCGTCTTGTAGCTCAACTGTGACACCATCGATCCCGAGTTCGAATGCGCCGATCAGGCCATTGCCGTCGAGGTCGTGCCAGACAGTGTCGCCGACGGAGCCGTCAGCGGCGTAGCCGAAATCGATCGAGGTATCACTGTCACCCGACAGGATCACCGAACTTTGGGTGTTGCCGCTGTTTGCGCCAGCTGTTGTGGCGGCGTAGCCGGTGGGCAGGGTGGTTGGATCGATCCGCACCTCGTACGTTCCGGGGGCCAGGCCTGCAAAGAGGTAGGCGCCGTTCGTGACCGTGCGTGTATCAATTTGTGTTCCCCCGAGGAAGAGGTTGGCGACAACACCGTTGAGCCCAGGTTCTCCGCCCTGGCGAATTCCGTCGGCATTCAGGTCATCCCACACTTCATTGCCGATTGAGCCACCGGAGAGAGCCGCGTATCCGAAGTCGGCGTTGTCAATTACCTCGTCGGAAGTGACCGTCAAGGTGATTGGGTTGTTGCCGGTTGTTGACGAATACCCGGCTGCGACAGTCGTTTCGTCAATCTGCACTTCATACGTGCCGGGGCTCGCCGCTGGGAAGCTATAGGCGCCGTTCGAGGTCACCGTCGTTGCCACAACGGCCATGGTGGACGTGTCGACCAGGTTGACGGTGACAGCATCGAGGCCGGGCTCACCAGACCCCTGATCACCAGCGGCGTCAAGGTCGTGCCACACCAGATCGCCGATGCTGGCGGTGGTATGGAAGGCGAAGTCGACCGTGGCGATTGCGTCACCCGATACAACGAGCACGCCAACACTGGTCGGCACGCCTGTGGTCGCGACCATCGTCGTTCCGGAGTTAACACCGGTCGGAAGTGTGGCCATGTCAACCTGCACTGTGTATGCACCAGGGGCGACGTTGTTGAATAGGTAGTCGCCAGCCAGACCGGTGGTCGCACTGTCAATTACGACTGCGCCCGCGTCAAGCAAGTTGATGTCGATACCGGCCAGACCTGGTTCGCCAACATCGCGAGTGCCGTCGGCGTCAAGGTCGTGCCAAATGAGGTCGCCAATTGTCGACTGGCGAACGTATCCGAAGTTGATACCAGTGACCGCTTCGTCAGACTCGACGACCACCGGGAGAGTCGACGGCGTGCTGCCGCTGAATCCGGCTGGCACCGTTGTCGCAACTGGCCGCACCGTGTAGGAACCAGGCGGTACCGAAGCGAACACGTAGTCGCCGTTGGGCAGCGTGTCGACAGAATCGACTACGACGCCAAAGCCATCGAGCAGTTCAACTGTGATCGATGGAAGTCCGGGCTCACCAAGTTCGCGGGTACCGCTAGCGTCGTCGTCTTCGAACAAGGAACCAGCAACGGTGCCAGTTGTGGCGTAGCCGAAGTCGACGGTGTTGATGTCATCTCCGGACTCGATCGTCAACGTCTGCGTCGCTGATGTGGTCGAACCCAACTGTTGTCCTGAGACCACGCCGGTCGGCACAGTCGTGTTGTTGATCGCCATTGTGTATTCGCCTGGAGCGAGGTTGGTGAAGCTGTAGTCCCCAAGGCCATCGGTGGTGTCACTGAGTGGCCCGCTAGGTCCGGTTAGTAGTACCTCGACGCCACCGAGGCCGGGCTCGCCTGCATCTTGAACGCCGTCGGCGTTGAGGTCGTTCCAAACTCGGTCGCCGATGGATGCAGGCATGGCGTAGCCGAAGTCGACCGTTGTCAGGTCTTCGTTGGAGGAAACCGTGACAGTTCGGGCATCGCCGCCAACGGTTGTTGCCATGCCGCCGGTCGGCGGGGTAACCGTGACCGTGTAGGTGCCCGGGTCAAGGTTCGAGAAGCCATATGCGCCACCGCCCGAAGTGATGACAGCAATGGGTGACCCCAAGCTGGCGCCGGTGAGCGTGACCGTTAGGCCGTCAATCCCAGGCTCGGTGCCGGAATCGAAGATGCCATCTCCATTGAGGTCTTCCCAGACCAGATCGCCAATTGCGGCGAAGGTCGCATAGCCGAAGTCAACAGTGTCGATACCGGTTCCTGAGACGACCGTGATCGCCGCACTCTCGGGCGTCGATGCGGTGTAAGCCACTGGCGTTGAGGTGACCACAACGGTGTACTGCCCAGGGGCAACATCGCTGAACTCGTAGAAACCACTGGCGATGCTGGTGGCGGTATCAAGTACCACGTTGGAGACGTCACGCAGCTCGATTGTTACTCCTGCCAGCCCTAGTTCACCAGCGTCTTGGGTGCCGTCGTTGTTGAGGTCGTGCCAGACGCGGTCACCGACGGTGACGTTTTGCGCGAGACCGAAGTCGACATCATCAACATCCTCGTTGGACTGGATCGTTTGGATCTGGTCATTTCCACCAGTGGTAGAGGTGGCTCCGGCTGGGATGCCGTTGGTCAGCGCGACGGTGTATGTGCCCGGTGCGAGGTTCGGGAACGAGTACGCCCCGTCAACCGTCGTAGTGACTATCGGGCTGCCGAGGCTGGCTCCAGAGAGCGTTACCTCAACGTTGTCCACGCCGGTTTCACCAACGTTGAACGTACCGTTTCCATTGGCATCGATATAGACCAGGTCACCAATTGAACCTGGCAGGAAGTAACCGAAGTCAGCAGTGTCGATGTCGTCAGCTGACACAACTGTGACGCTGCGGCTGGTACCACCGAGAGTATTGACTACCCCGGCTGGCAGGTCGCTGATATCGACCGCGATCGTGTAGGTCCCCGGAGCTAGTCCGCTGAAGTCGTAGACACCGTTCACGGTGTCTTGAGTTGAGGTTGCAAAGCCGTCGTAGATCGTGACGGTGATGCCGTTGAACCCTGGCTCACCGGCATCGAAGCTGCCGTTGCCATCGAGGTCTTCAAACACGAAGTCGCCGATGCTGGCTGTTGCCGCGTACCCGAAGTCGATGGTGTTGTCGGTTTCGCCCGAACTAAGCACGACGGTCTGTACGTCCCCGCCTGTCGTCGCGCTGTAAGCGGTCGTTGGCAGGTCGGCCACGTCGACAGTGACGGTGTAGGTGCCGGGGATTAGGCCCGTGAGGGAGTAGTCACCGTCGCCAGCGGTGTCTACTTCAATGCCGGCAACGGGAAGCCCTGGCCCGGTGACTGTAACGGTGATGCCGTTGAGGCCGGGCTCACCAGCGTCAGCTACACCGTCACCATTTAGGTCGTCCCAGATGCGATCTCCAAGAGCCGCTGGCGAGATGTATCCAAAGTCAATCGTGTCGTCGGTCTCTCCCGAACTGATCACTAGCGGTGTGCTGTCGCCACCTGTAGTCGACGTCATACCGGCGATACCAGTCGTCACGGTGTACGAACCGGGATCGACATTGGCGAAGCTGTAGGCGCCGTTGACCGTCACGGTGGTCAGTGGCGTGACAAGGACACCGCCGGTCAACGTGACGGTTACGTTGTCGATACCAGGCTCGCCGCTGTCGAGGGCTCCGTCGCCGTCGAGGTCATCGAAGATCATGTCGCCGATGTTGCCTGGGGCGTTGTAGCCGAAGTCGACAGTTGTGATGTCGTCGGTGGAAACAATCGTCAGGGTCTGCGTGTCTCCTCCAGTGCTTGATGTCCAGGCCGCGTCGAAGTCGATATCACCGGTGTCGACTGTGACCGTGAAAGTGCCAGGGAGCAGGTCGGTGAAGATGTACAGACCAGCGACATCAGTGGTCACTGTTGTGCCACCCACTGGTTGACCTGGCCCGGTGAGAGTCACGTCAACATCTGCGATTCCTACGTCGCCAGCGTCAAAGATGGCGTTGTTGTTGTTGTCAACGAAGAGCTGGTCACCGATCCTGGCGGGAACCGAGTAGCCGAAGTCGGCGTTGTCAATGTCCTCACCAGAGGCAACCACGATGCCGGTGATCGTGAATCCACCGGTCGTCGAAGTGGAGCCAGCGGGGATGTCAGCGCTATCGATGCTGACGTCGTAGGTGCCGGGAGCGACGCCCGTGAAGTCGTATGCACCACCCGCCGCGGTGTCCTGCGTAACGCTGGTCGATCCTCCGTAAGCGACGTCAGTCAAGGTGACGGTGATACCAGCAGTGCCGGTAGGTCCGTCGTCTTGGAGCCCGTTGCCATCGAGGTCCTCCCATACGAAGTCGCCGACTGTGGATGGCTCGAAGTAACCGAAATCAGCTCCGTTCTGATCCTCACCAGAAACAATCGTGAACGTCTGGCTCACTCCACCAAGAGTGTTCACCACACCAGCGGGCAAATCACCAGCATCAACCGACACCGTGTAAGTCCCAGGCGCCAACCCAGTGAAATCAAAGACACCATTCACCGTGTCCTGAGTCGTAGTCGTCGCCCCATCATCAAGCGTGACCGTCACCGCGTCATAACCAGGCTCACCAGCATCGAACACACCATCACCATTGGAATCCTCAAACACCAGATCACCAATCGACCCAGGCTCGAAGTAACCGAAATCGGCGGTGTTGATGTCTCCACCGGAGGCCAACGTCACGTTGAAGCTCGATGCCGTGCTGACAATTCCGCCAACGGGGAGTCCACTCGTGATGGTCACTACGTAGTCGCCCGGGAGGACATTGAAGTCGTAGGCGCCGCCACCAGTTGTGGTTGCCGTAGTTCCACCGACGGGCAGCGAACCGCCAGTCAGCGTGATAACGGCACCGTCATAGCCAGGGTCGCCGCTTTGATTTCCGTCACCGTTGGCGTCGGCAAACACGAAGTCGCCGATGGTCCCCGCCAAGGTGTAACCGAAATCGACATCGTCGATGTTCTGGGCCGATGCCAGCAGTCGCAACTGAGTGTTGCCACCTGTAGTCGGAACGAAAGCCGCGTTCATCTGAGGGTCAGCAGCGTCAACTCTGACTGCATAAACTCCGGGCACCAGGTTGGTGAAGGAATAGTTACCCGTCGGGCCAGTTGAGACGGTCGTGCCTCCTACTGGCTGGCCGGGGCCGGTGAGGATGACATCAACGTCGGCCAACCCAGGCTCGCCTGCGTTTTGCGTGCCGTTGTTGTTGAGGTCGTGAAACAGCGTGTCACCAATGGACGCCGGAACGGCCGAGCCGAAGTCAACTGTGTCGTCGGTCTCGCCACTGACGAGGTTCACTGACTGAGCGAATCCACCGGTTGTCGAGAACGATCCCGCCGGAAGCGGCGTCGTGTCGACGGTGACGATGAAGTCACCTGGAAGCAATCCACCGAATCCGTACAACCCGGATGCATCGGTGACATCGGTGATGCCACCGACCGGCAGGCCAGGGCCGGTAAGCGTGACTGTGATTCCCGAAAGAACCGTGTCGGCGCCGTCGAAGGCGGCGTTACCGTTGCTGTCGGTGTAGACGAAATCACCCAGGCTGGCCGGATCGGCCAGGCCGAAGTCGATCGTGTCGATGTCGTCAGCAGAGACAACAACAATCGATCCGACGGAAGCTCCGCCGGTAGTCGAGAGCATTCCAGTTGCTGGCCCACTGGCCGTATCAACTGTCACCGTGTAAGTGCCGGGGGCGACACCAGTGAAGTCGTAGGCGCCGTCGACGCCGGTGGTGACCGTTGGGCCACCAGAGATCGCTACATCAACACCAACCAGGCCAGGCTCACCGGCATCT
>JAHRVJ010000258.1 GCA_019090765.1 Ilumatobacteraceae bacterium | reverse complement strand
GCCAACCGCTAACCCAGCCGACCGCTAACCCAGCCAACCGCTAATCGAGGCGGGTGAAGTACCGACGGATTCGTTCGATGCCTGAGATTGAGTCGTTCACCGCCCGCTCAATCTGGTGGTTCCAATTGGCGCAGTCACGAATCGTGCTCGATCCGTAGGCGCCGATGATCTCATACCCCTCAGTTCCGCCGGGACGGTAGGTGGCCTCGGTGACTACCTCGGCGAGTGAGCGCATCGGCCGAGCGGCGACCGGGAAACTCTCTGCGGTTGTTGCAGCCGTCTCGAGCGGAGTGCTCGACGCGGTGATGGTGACGCCAGCGTCTTCCAATGAGTGCAAGGATCGCAGCCACAGTCTGGTCAGTTGTCGATCAGTTGAGAAAGCTCCATCGCGTGTCCGCCACCGGCGAACAATTGCAGGGGCCGCGACAGCGGCACCCAGCAGTAGCAACAGCACAATCGTCAGGAGTTGGTTGCCGTTCCCGTTGGTCTCTTTCGTATCGCTTTCTTCGACTGCGGTATCAAATTGCTCTTCGAACGCTCCAGGAGGCTGCACCCCGTCAGGAAACTGGTCCGGGAGCGGTGGTGGGGTATCGCCTGCAGCGGAACCCGGTGCTGTGTCATTTGGATCGTTGGCCGTCAGGTCCTGCTCGGGTTCAACGTCTGTGTAGTCCTCGGCACCTGGCGCGCCCCGGCCCGGTGTCGGTTCGAACGGAACCCACCCGAGCCCGTCGAACCACACTTCGGGCCAAGCATGGGCATTCTTGCCAAGCACCGAGAATGTCGTGTCGTTGAGTCGAGTGCCCGAAGTAAAGCCGACTGCCACGCGGCTGGGAACGCCGAGCGTCCGAATCATCGCGGCGTAGGTGCCAGCGAACTGTTCGCAATAGCCAACATGTTCGCGTAGAAAACTCTCGATCGCGTTGTTGCCGTGACCCGGCTGCACATCCAGGCTGTAGGTGAACTCGTTGCGAAACCAGTTCTGGAGTGTCAGCGCCGCGTCGTAAGAGCTGGTTGACCCGGCGGTGACCTCGGCGGCGGTTTCAGCAACGATTGCTGGCAGATCGTCGGGGAGCTCAAAATAGATGGAGTCACCCGGATCAGTGGAGGTGGCCGTGGTGAGGAGTTGAGCGTCGAATCGCGGTGACGCAGAAGTGATCGTGAAGGTGTCTCCCGCAGATAGAGAATCCTCGGTTGTTGTCAGCGTCGAGGTTCCCGGTTCCCAAGCCAAGTTGTTGCTCTGGTCGATCGCTACCGGGTCTGCGGCCGCTGGAACCAGCGATCCTCCAAGGTTGACGATCCGGACTTGTTGGCGTATTTCGACCGACCCTTGGCGGGCGGTCGCGAGCCCGGTGTCGACGCTCTCCAATGGTCGTTCCGGCAGGTCCCATGTTGTTCCGCTGAATCGCGGAAGTGCAGAAGATCGCCAGTATGACTCCTGGTTTGCCTGCACCACGAACAGCTGGGTATCCGAGCGGAGGGTCAGTCGGGATCGGATATCGACGAGCGGGTTGAGGATCTCGGTCACGCCCCCTCGCCCGCCTCGCGTTTCGTAGATTGGAGCCGCTTCAGCTCCGGGCAGTTGTGGCCCGAGAATGCCCGCCGCGAGTGCCACCACAATCGTCACGGCAATCGCCGAGGGCGCGAGCAAACCGATAGCGGAACGCTTGCGACCCAAGGAAGACGGACGCGTGGGTGCGTGGTAGGCGCGCAGGACAATGGTGGCGACGATGCCGGCGGCAATCAATGCAACTGTTAGCGGTACGCGTTCGCGGCTACTGCCGAGGGCACCAACAAACACAAACAACACCCCGCCGGGAACGAGCGCTTCGGCTCGCGCAAGCGCATGGAACGCGAAGACGTCAGCCAGCAGTACCGCTACTGTGAGACCGATTGCGGCGAGCACGTCCCAGCCAGCTCCGTAGGTGACGGGTGCCACGGCGATGCTGAACTGGTCTTGAACAATCTCAACTTCGGCTGTGAATAGCGACCAGGTGTCGTTTGTTGGCAGGCCCCACGAGAAGGTGGACCGGTAGTGAATCGCGGCGAGTACCCACAGCATCGTCAACGCCTCGGTGGGGACTGCAATCCAGGCGGACACTTTCAGGCGTCGCAATATGAGCCCGGCGCCGTGCCCCGCAATGACGAGTAGGAGCAGGTTGTCGAGGAATTCCCAGCCGGAAAAGACCCGGGCAAATCCGGCGGCGACAGCAGCGGAGTACAACGCGAGCGCCAGAGTCGCTCCGATATCGGAGGAGAGTGTCGGACGGTCGTCTTCAGTAGCCATTGTTCAACTTGCAGCAGCGTGAACTTGATCGCGTCCCGTGAGCGAGCGCCACGACGCTAGAAACTCTTCGTCGGTGCGTGCCGATACCCCGATGCTTGAAGATGATCGCTCTTCGGTGGTTACTTGCAAGGCAGTCACGGTGGGGTCGACGGCAGATTGGATTGCCTTCCAGCCGGCGCTTTGTTTGCTGCCAGTAATGACGACGAGTAAGCCCAGTCCATCTCCCGGGTCGTGCTTGAGTTGATCGAAGGTTCCTGCTGCTGGTTCGAGCCGAGCGAGCAATCGCATCGTGTTGCCAGCAACCTGGGGTCCGCGGAGATCGATGTCGCTGGCCGTGAGGAAACGGGTTGCCAGCCCCGCTTTGTCCGCGCTATGGACCAGGCTGGCAGCCGCGGAAACCCCACGTTCGAACCCGGCTGGGTCTTGGTACTCCGATGGTGATGTGTCGAGTGCAATCGTGCATCGGCGGAGACCCTCAACCGTGTGTTCTCTGACGAGTAGGTTCTCAGATCGTGCTGAGGCCTTCCAGCTAATCGATCGAGGCTCATCACCATCCACATACTCGCGGAGGCCGTGAAAGTCTCCGGTGCCCAACCGGCGGGCCTGATTAAGGAGGTGGTTGCCGAGTGAACCCCGCCCGAGTTCAGGCATTTCCAGGAGCACTACTCGGGGCGCAACTGCAACCTCATCGTCGTCGGCAACCACTCTGCAACTCAGGGCCATTCCGAGGGGGTCTCGGGTTTCGACGGTCAGCGGGCCCAAGTGAACTAGGCCTCGGGTTGAAGTGGGAAGTTGGTATCCGGTTGATGACCGAGCCCCGGGTCTCAGCGACCCGACCGGCAGCCGAGCGATGTGGTCGCGGGTGCCGGGATGAGCAACGGTTTCGCAGAGTTCGAAAGATGTCGAGCGCACACTGCCCAGGTAATGCAGATTGAGATCGACGCGCCCGGTGTCGCCGGCCACAAGCACAGAAGGGTGAATCCATCTGGCGGCTGTGATTCGCGGTCGGCGTAGGTTCACAAACAACACTGCGAAGATCGCCGCCGCGATGAAGGCGGTTCCGATCATGAACAGCTCGAGCACGGCGAAGACGCGACCAACGCCGACGGCGACCACCCCGGCCAAGAGCGCCACGATGCCGTGGCGGGTCAGCACTCTGACTTCCTCAGCACGGTAAATGTCTCATTGGGGTACGGGCACCGGAACAGCTTCGAAGATCTCGCTAATCGCGTCGGCGGGGGAGAGCTGACCGCCGTGATCGGCGCGCACCATGATGCGGTGGCTCAGCGCGGAAATGCCGACGGCCTTAACGTCATCTGGGGTCGCGTAGTTGCGGCCCCGCGCCGCGGCGTGGGCTTTGGCGCCAGCGGCAAGTTGCAAGGTGGCGCGTGGCGAGAGCCCGAGCTCGATTCCTGGATGCCGTCGGCTCGCTTCGGAGATGTCAACGAGGTATGACTTGAGGGCCTCAGCGACGTGTACGGAACGTACCGCCGCAATCATCTCGCGAATCTCGGTTGCCGAAACAACTGGTGAAACAGTTTGGAGGGCACGACCGGATCCGTGTGCATCAAGCATCTGGATCTCGGCGCCACGGGCGGGGTAGCCGATCGAAATGCGCAACAGAAACCTGTCGAGTTGGCTTTCCGGCAGGCGGTAAGTGCCTTCCTGGTCGATGGGGTTTTGCGTCGCAATGACCATGAATGGCGGCTCGAGCGGTCGGCTCACTCCGTCGGAGGTGATCTGGCGCTCTTCCATTGCTTCAAGCAATGCCGACTGTGTCTTTGGTGAGGCACGGTTGATCTCGTCGGCGAGAACGATGTTGGCAAACAGCGGCCCTGGTTCGAAGCGGAACGTTTCGGTCGAGCGCTCGTAGATGCTCACCCCGATTAGGTCGGCTGGAAGCAGGTCGGGGGTGAACTGAACGCGCTTCCAGCTGCAATCGATTGAAGCGGCGATGGCTTTGGCGAGGCTTGTCTTGCCAACGCCGGGTACATCTTCGATCAACAGGTGTCCTTCAGCGAGTAGACACATCAGCGCCAATTCGATGGTTTCGGTCTTGCCATGGAGGACTTGAGCGACGTTGGAAGTGATCGCGTCGAACAGTTCGGCGAACCCGCGATTGGGCGGCAGCGCGCCGCGGGCGGGCTGGTGGCCTTGGTCACCCAGAGGGGCGGAATGCTTGTCTCCGTTCGGCGGCGATCCGGTGTCAGCTAGATTGGTGGTCACGCACACGAGAGTAGACCGACATTTGGATGCAGGTAGGTCGCCGCTACGTTCGTTGTCTGTGAGTTTCGTCGATGGCCCGGTTCTTGCGGTCGCAATAGACCCCGGACGGTTAGCCGCAGGAATAGTCGACAGCGATGGTGAGATCCTCGTTCGTGACCGTGTTAGTACCCCTCCGCGAGAGGTTTGGCGTTCCTTAGAGACACTCGTCAGCCGGGTGCTGGCCGCGAGGCCAGATGACTTGCCGCCACCCATCTCAGTCGGGGTCAGTTGTGCTGGCCCGTTGGATCTCGCCGCTGGCTCAGTGACCCCCGAACTGATGCCAGCTTGGATCGGGTTCGCTTTGCGGGACCGTCTTGAGCTGCTCACGGGTCTGCCCGTCGTTCTTGATAGCGCTGCGGGGGCCGCAGCGGAGGCGGAACGGTTGTTTGGCGACGCTACTGAAGTGCGGAGCTTCTTAACCTTGATGCTTGGTAGAACAGTTGAGTCGGCGTGTGTGATCGACGAGGTCCGACTCAGAGGGGCTCACGGAAACGCCGGCTCGCTCGCTCACCTCACTGTTGAGCCGGATGGGCTTACTTGCACCTGCGGAGCCAGCGGATGCCTGAGCGCGTACGCATCGAGCACCTCGATCGAGGCCGAAATCAAGCGGCCACTGAGGCGAGCTACAGATTCGATAATTGACCGAACGGGAATAATGATCGGCCGCGCCATTGCGTCGTCGGCCGCGATGTTTGAAGTTTCCACGTTCCTCCTGTCCGGAGTGGTGCTCGATACGTTTGGTGACCCACTCCTCGAATCAATACGTCGAGAGGTCGACTTGCGTTCCCAGCTCGCCGCCTCCGAGAAGCTCCGGGTGCTGGAATCATCCGGCTTCATTAGGTCACTTGTCGCCGCGGCTTCGCTGCCGCGTTCCATTGACACCTGAGGTTCGGACCGGAGCCCTCGGAGCATCCGCGATTAGCATCTCGGTGGTATGGATCCCACCTACACCGCCGCCGCCGCTGCCTATCGCCTGGAGGTAAAGGAATTCCTCTCGGCGAACCTGCCGGACGGCTGGGGTGGTTTCGGAGCTCTCAATGGTGACGAGGCCGATGACTTCATGGTGTCGTGGCGCCAGACACTGTATGAGGCCAACTATCTAGCTCCGAGCTGGCCCAAAGAATACGGCGGCGCAGGTTTAACGGCCATGGAGGCGGTCATCCTGGCCGAGGAGTTCACCCGAGCGGGAGTTCCGAGCGGCGGAACGAATGACGGGTTCGGGATACGGATGTTGGGCAATACATTGCTGATGTGGGGCAGCGAGGAGCAGAAGGCTTACTATCTTCCACGGATCTTGTCCGGTGAGGACACCTGGTGCCAGGGCTACTCCGAGCCTGATGCTGGATCGGACCTCGGAAATGTCGGCCTACGAGCGGAACTCGATGGTGACGAGTGGGTACTGAACGGCCAGAAGATCTGGACATCAGCCGGTCACCTCGCCGACCACGTTTTTACATTGGTGCGGAGCGACCCTGACGCCCCAAAGCACAAGGGCATCTCGTTCCTGTTGGTGCCGATGGATCAGCCCGGCATCGAAGTGCGCCCGATCAAGATGATCACCGGTGACAGTCATTTCAACGAGGTCTTCTACACCGACGCGCGGTGCCCGAAGGGCAATGTGGTCGGCGGCGTCAACAATGGTTGGGGAGTGGCGATGTCGTTGCTCGGCTATGAGCGGGGCGAGGCCGCCGCCACGGGTCCGATTCGGTTCCAGGGTGAGCTTGAGCGACTAATTACGCTAGCGCAGGAGCAGGGAGTGGCTGACGACCCAATAATACGGCAACGCCTGGCATGGTGTCATTCAAAAGTACAGATCATGAAGTACCTGGGCCAGCGGACGCTGACACAGTTCCTCGCCGGTCATCAACCTGGCCCAGATGCCGCCATTTCGAAGCTCTATTGGAGCGAGTACCACAAGCTCGCCACTGAGTTGGCTCTCGACATCTACGGAGCGAACGCGCTTCATGCCGCGGGCCGGCCGTCGGCTTCGCTGTTCCAGACCGATGATGCTGGTGCCGAGAGTTCCTCTGCATCGTGGATCGGGTCCTTCCTCGGGGCGCGGGCTGGAACTATCTACGCTGGCTCGTCTCAGATTCAGCGGAACATCATTGGCGAGAAGCTCCTTGGTTTGCCGAAAGAGCCACGCGTCTGACGTGAGG
>JAHRVJ010000257.1 GCA_019090765.1 Ilumatobacteraceae bacterium | reverse complement strand
TCGCGATTCAAGTCGCTTTCCTAATTTGGGAGTTGCGCGCCCACTGTCTGGATGTCCGGGCGGGGGTGTTCGGGGGAGTCGGTCCCACCCACCCCCGTTCGGGCGAACAGCGTCGACGCGGCCAGTAGCGTGACCGCTATGAGCGCCGACGACGTAGACCCTTCCGCCATGTTCGAGCTGGTCATCGTAGGTGGCGGCAATATGGGGGCGGCGCTGATCGGGGGCCTCGTTGACGCTGGGGTGTACTCCGGTGATCAGATGGCCGTTGTTGAACTTCGCGCGGAGCGGAGATCCGAACTCGTACAGCTCTTTCCGACTGTCACAGTGACCGAATCTGTCCCGCCCTGCCGCGGTGCAGTGCTCGCAGTTAAGCCTGCTGACACCCCAGCCGCCGCCGCAGCGGCATCTGGGGCAGGAGCGAATCGTGTCTTGTCTATTGCCGCCGGTGTGCGGTTGGAGAGTATTGAGGCCGCGCTGGGTGAGGGAGTGGCTGCACTCCGAGCGATGCCAAACACGCCTGCACTTGTTGGAAAGGGTGTGGCAGCGCTTGCCCGCGGTACAACCGCGTCAGATACCGACGTCGCTTGGGCAGAGTCCATTCTTGGGGCGGTCGGAATCGTTGAGCAGCTACCCGAGCCTGACCTCGACGCGTTTACCGGTGTCGCCGGATCGGGACCGGCGTATGTTTTCCTGGTCGCTGAGGCACTTGTGGAGGCCGCCATAGCTGAAGGCCTGGCGCCTTCGACCGCTGAGCGCGTGGTGTGTCAATTGTTGCTGGGGGCATCGACGCTCCTTGATCGAGATGGCGACCCGGCGCAGCTTCGCGCGGCAGTGACCTCTCCAGGGGGGACCACAGCTGCAGGTTTGCGAGTGCTGGAAGAGCACGCCGTTCGGGCGGCATTCGGCGACGCGGTTAGGGCGGCGACCGTTCGCAGCCGCGAGCTCGGTTGAGCCGCGAACAAATTTCATAATTGTTATTTGGGTGTGCCCCTTTTCACACGTCGAAATCTGCTCTATCGTGCCGCAGTGCAAACGTGTTCACCGGAAACGGTGGACAACGCGGACAGGGCTGGTGCCATCGGGGGGTTGGCGCTGGCCCTTGTCGCGTTAGCGGGTAGATCAAACGTTCGCTAGCGCGAAAGGCGTAGTTCACGGGCGCGCTTTGGCGGGGGTAGGTTCACGGACGTGGCCCGCCAGTACCAGACAGTTTCATTCCTGTCGGACTACGGCGTCGAAGATGAGTTCGTTGGCGTTGTCCACTCGGTGATTCGCGATATTGCGCCGCATGCACGCGTGATCGATCTCACTCACGGTGTTGCGCCGTTTGATGTACGCGCTGGTTCCCTCGCCCTAGCGCGAAGTATTGGCTATGTCGCTTCTGGTGTGGTTCTTGCCGTTGTCGATCCGAGCGTTGGCACTTCGCGTCGCGCCATCGCGATTGAGGTCGCCGAGGGAGATGGTGTGGTGGTCGGCCCAGACAATGGCCTGTTGGCTCCGGCCGTGGCGATGGCGGGCGGTGCAGGTAGGGCAGTCGAACTGACCAGTACCGAACACCACCTACCGTCACTCGGAGCCACGTTCGCCGGCCGGGACGTCTTTGCCCCGGTTGCTGCGCACTTGTGCAACGGTGTCGATCTTGGCGAACTTGGCGAGCTGATTGACCCGGATCTTCTAATGCCTGGCGTGGTCGCGCTACCACAGGTCGACGATACGAAGGTGATCGCGCAAGTGCTGTGGGTTGACCGCTACGGAAACGCCCAGTTGAACGTTGGCCCAGAAGACCTCCCCTCAACCTTTGGCGATCGGGTCGAGCTCCGTTTCAGCTCGCCGACAGACCCGACAGGCGGCGCGCAGCGCGGTGCGGTGCGGGCGAATACGTTCGCCGAGCTGGATGGCGGGGCAGTGGGCCTGGTGCTCGATTCTTCAGGCCTGCTCGCGATCGCGATGGATCAGCGGTCGGCAGCCAGCGAGCTTGGTCTGGATGTGGGCGACCAAGTGACCCTGTTACCTTCCGACGGTGGCGACGCCGAGGTTGCTGCACAGCCCGTCACACTCGGGAGAAGCGATGACGCGTCGAGCTAGAGTTTTCCCATGAGGCCTGCCACGACGTTGACTCTCGGATTGCTGTTGCTGGCAATATTGGTTGCTGGAACGATCTCACTCGTTCGTCTCTGACGTTCGGTTCTAAAGTGATCTCGTTCTGCCATCGGGTGCTGCAACGCAAGCCGGGTCAATGCCAGCCAGTACGGTGTTGCAGGCACATTTGAGTCAGCCGGAGGGGACCTCGTGAATCTCGCGCACATCATCGACCGACACGCGGCCGATTCCGCAGCACTGATCTTCGACGGTGATTCCATTACGTACGGGGAGTTGCGCGACGAAGTCGGCAGGATGCGTGGTGGTCTTGCTTCGATCGGAGTGGCCAAGGGAGATCGTGTGGCACTACTCCTCGGCAATAGCCGCCAGTTCGTGGTTGCCTATCTCGCCACGATTGGCCTCGGAGCCGTTGCAGTGCCGCTCAATCCGTATAGCCCTGGGCCAGAACTTGAACTTCAGTTGACCACGGTGGGCGCAACTGTGGTGTTGATCGGTGAGGCCGGTGCGGCAAGTTGGACGAATGCCGACCGCCTGCAGATACCGCTCGTTATGCATGTGATTTCAGATGCCCCGAATGCCTTCGCCGAGCAGACTGTCGGCAATCTCGATGAGCTGCTGGCTGGCGAACCAGTTGCTTGTCTGGACGTCAATCCTGACGATATTGCGGTCCACATGTTCACCAGCGGTACAGCCGGGTCGCCGAAAGCGGCGATGCTCTCGCACGGCAATCTGGCATCGAACATCCAGCAGAGCAACTCTGCGGACGGACACGTCGATGCCGACGATGTCATTTATGGCGTGCTTCCCCTCTTCCACATTTTCGGCCTCAACGTAGTGGTTGGTGTGGGTCTCTCTGCCGGGGCCGCAATCGTTCTGGCCACGCGGTTCGAACCCAGCGCAGCGGTCACATCTATCCGCGAC
>JAHRVJ010000256.1 GCA_019090765.1 Ilumatobacteraceae bacterium | reverse complement strand
CCCATCGAGCAAATCGCCAAATCATGGGCGTCTACCAGAGACCGCAGCGTCTTGAATCCGGCACGGGCTGCCTCGGGTGGCTGACCTGTCGGCCCGACGGTCATCAGACCTTCCACCTTCAGTCCGCCAAGCCGAGCGTCGTCAACGAGTGAGGAAACCTCGCCGGGAGCGCAACCGCTCTTGGATTGCTCTCCAGTGGTATTGACCTGGATGAGCACTCGGCCGCCTGGATCCCGACGGGCGATTTCTTTTACCAGCGATGGCCGGTCGACGCTGGCCCAGAGGTCAACTAGATCAGCAACCAGGCGCACCTTGTTCGTCTGTAGATGACCTATGAACTGAACCTCCGGGCGGCACTGTTCGATCACTTCGCGCTTCGCCTGGATCTCCTGGGCATAGTTCTCGCCCACGATTCCGCAGCCAGCCCGCAGAGCAGACTCGATCGCGCTTCCCGGAAAGCCTTTCGTCACCGCCACGATCTCGACCGCGTGAGTCCAGCTCCGCGCGACGTCATCAATCGCAAGCCGCAGCGCCGCGAGGCGTGCACTTACTTCTGCCTGGTCATTCACTTACTCACCATGTATCGGTCCATGCCACAACAGCATGCCGGGCTAGATCGCCACCTACACGGTGTGAGAACCAATGCGATTCGCACCCGGTGCAGCCGCCAATCGCATCTAGTTCAACGCCGCGGCGGCGCAATATCTCGGTCACGGTCGCGGGTACGTCCAGTACGAGATGGCCCGAGTCGTTGCGACCCGAGATCGCTTCGTGGTCGAGGTCAACATCGGACGCGAATCTCGCCAAGTCTTGTTCGCCAAACTCGTAACAACAGCGGTGAATCGAAGGACCCAACGCTCCAACCGCAACTTGTTCGTCGCGAGCTTCGAAATCATCGAGCGCAGTATCAAGTACGCCCGCAGCCAAGCCCCGCCAGCCGGCGTGTACCGCAACCACAGCTCCCTTGGATCCGAATAGCATCACAGGAGCGCAGTCAGCGGCCCAGATCGCGAGGGGATGCGTACCGTCGGCGGCGACCAGAATGTCACCCTGATCTGCAAGTGGCCATGCGGGTGCGGCATTCCCGTCCTGCCCCATCACCCGGTACACAGCGGTGCCATGGACCTGATCGAGCATCGTCCACGGAGTCGCCGTCACGCGAAGTTGGCGGGAGCGCAACAGATCGGGAGCGACGCGACGAGGGTGGAAGTCGCCGTCGGATCGCTCGGTAGCTGCCACAAGCACAGCTCGATCTCCGACCACTGACCGCAGCAAGACATCCATCAAGTTCTTCCCGGCCGACCCGGATCGCCCGAGACTACTTCAGGAACGAAGGCACGTCGAAGTCGTCATCACCCTCAGCGAGGGGGTCATCGTCAACATCGTCGCCGAAGAGCTCGGTGATGCGTGTCGGCGAAGTGCGTGGCCCGGCATCATCGTCGTCGGAGTCGAGTCGGAGCGACCCGAGCTGGTCGTCTACACGATCGAACCCGGCAGCGATCACCGTGATGCGCACCTCGTCGCCCATTTCGTCGTCGATAACCGTGCCGAAAATGATGTTCGCATCTTGATGAGCGACGCCGTGAATGATCTCGGCCGCCGCGTTCATCTCGAAGAGGCCCATATCGGAGGGGCCGGTGATGTTCAACAACACGCCCCGTGCACCGTCGATAGCCGACTCGAGCAGCGGGCTCGATATCGCGGCCTTCGCGGCCGAAACTGCCCGTTCGTCGCCGCTGGCCTGGCCGATGCCCATCAGCGCTGACCCTGCGTTGGAGAGCACCATCTTGACGTCGGCGAAGTCAGTGTTGATCAGACCCGGAGTCGTAATCAGACCCGTGATCCCCGAGACGCCTTGCAACAAGACCTCGTCGGCCATCTTGAAGGCATTGAGCACACTGGTCTTGTCGTTGGCGACAGTCAACAACCTGTCGTTCGGAATAACGATCAAGGTGTCGACCTTGTCTTTGAGCTTCTGCACTCCGTTGTCGGCCTGCACCGCGCGGCGTCGACCTTCGAAGGAAAATGGCCTCGTCACAACACCGATTGCCAACGCCCCCGCTTCGCGGGCTATTTCGGCGATCACCGGTGCTGCGCCAGTACCGGTTCCGCCACCTTCGCCGGCGGTGATGAAGACCATGTCGGCCCCGCGCACCATCTCTTCGATCTCATCGTGATGAGACTCAGCAGCAGATCGGCCAACCTCTGGGTCGCTGCCCGCGCCAAGACCACGCGTGAGGTCACGCCCAATATCGAGCTTGACATCAGCGTCGCTCATCAGCAGCGCTTGAGCGTCGGTATTTACCGCGATGAATTCGACCCCCTTCAAACCAGCGTCGATCATGCGGTTAACGGCATTGACGCCACCACCGCCGACTCCGACGACCTTGATTACGGCAAGATAATTTTGCGGAGCGCCGACCATCAGCGATTCCTCCATTGAGTTAGTGTCATGAGTTACTTCGTTTCAGCCCAGCCAGCGCGAGGCATTGTGACGAACATAGTGCCAGGTCTGCGCATTCAGAACAGGGACGCTGCCCACAGTTATCAGAGTACGGTCACTTCAGCGGTCGAAACATCGATGATCTGGACCGGATCATCACCGATATCTTCAAGCTTGCGCTCAAGTCGAACAAGCTTCTGAATTTGCGCCTCATCGCCAACGGCCGACCCAAAACGGACTTCGATCAGCCCATTCCCGCTGGTAAGCATCATCACGAGATCGGCACCATCGGCAGTCACCAACATCGAATCGAGCCTGCTCCTGATGCTAGGTGTCAACTTGGTCACCAGAGACGCAGCCGACGCGTACCCGATCGGCGCGAACTCGCCCGGGTTCATGTCAAGAGTTCCCGGCCCGCTGATCCAGACGAGCGCGACTGGCTCCCCTTCAAGGGCGTCAAGAATCCTGCCCTCCTTGTCAATCACACGGGAGCGCCCATCAGCTCCAGGCATCGCGGCTACTGGAGTTCGTTCACGAATCTCGATCGTTACACGGTCGGGGAAATGGGTCCGCACACGCGCATCTTCCACCCACGGAATCGCTTCCAATTCCTCCTCGGCGTCACCGGTATCGACGAGCAAAACTGCACTGCCGCGGATGTCATCGACCACACCGTCAAGAACATCAGGGTCTGTATAGACGTTGCCCGTTACCGAGACTTCGTCGACAGCAAACAGCGATGATCCGAGCACGGCCAAGCCGCCGAGCAACACCACGAAGACTCCGACGGCGATGAGTATCCACCGCAATCGTTTCCTGTTCTCGGCACGCCTGACACCGATTCTGCGTTGGCGCAGCCGCGGCTCAATCCCCCGCGAAGTCGCATCCTTTGGCAACAAAGCATCGCTGCTGCCGTCGTCGTCGATGAACACAGTTCCGTCGTCGCGGTCAAGTTCCTCGTCGAGGTACACCGCGTCGGGTAGGTCGTCGTCGCCACCAATCGGGATCGTCGTCCGCTGAGGACCCCCGCTCTTTGAGTCTCCGCCATCGAAGGCACGCGACAGCTCGTCGAGCACTGCTCCATCAGCCGCCACCTCTTCTTCGTCGACTCCAACACTCTTGTCGGATTTGTTTGAAGCCGACTTATTCGCGGCGCGTTTACGGCCGATCATTCGTCATCAAATCCAATCAGTCGAATCTCACTGCGCAACGCGTATCCACTCGACTCTTCAACTCGACTTCTGACGACCCTCATCAGGTCGCGCACATCGTCGGCTGAACCACCAGCATCGGCTTGGATGAAGTTGGCATGCTTTTCCGACACCGATGCCGAGCCCACCCGTAGCCCGCGCAAGCCCGCAGCATCGATCAATGCGCCGGCGCTGACCTCGCCAGGAACAGGGTTAACGAACACCGAGCCGGCGTTCTGCCCTCCCGGTTGATTCTCGCGACGCCACCCTACGATCTCGCTGATTTGCCGTTCAGCCGCGGCCTGATCGCCCGTCGCGAGTTGCAGACGAGCTTCCAGGACCACCACATTTGACGAAAGATCACTACCACGAAATCGAAGACCCAGGTCACTCGCGAGAATGGCTTCTTCACCAGCCGCCACACCCGCCCCAAGATCAAATACAACCACGCTGACCAGGGACGACGCAATATCAGAGCCATGACCGCCGGCGTTCATTCTGACCGCCCCACCAATCGACCCCGGGACCCCAACCGCCCATTCGAACCCCGTCAAACCCGCTGCCGCGCTACGACGAGCAACGACGGGCAAGAGCAGTCCGGCCGAAGCCGCAACGGTCGCCTGGACTTGATCAAGTTCCAGCAACGCAGGGAGGTCACTGATCGAAAGTGCGATGCCGCGGAACCCTGCGTCGGCAATCAAGAGGTTCGAGCCGCGACCAATGACCAGCAGCGGCAACTCAGACTCGGCCGCGGCTACCGCGACGCGCTTCAAGTCGGCGCGATCTTTAACGCTGACAAAAATGTCAGCGCATCCACCCACTCGATAGGTGGTCATCGCCCCGACAGCGACGTCGAGGGCCGCCAACCCCCCCTGGTCGACAGTGCCACCGAGCGCATCGACCGCGATGCTCACGACGTCGTTCCGCATCATCACGAAGCTCGACGGGCCTCGAGCACCTCGGCCGGGAACGAAGCAATGTCGCCGCATCCCATCGAGATGCATACGTCACCTCGGCGAGCTTCGGCAGCGACAAAGGACACCAAGTCGACACGTTTGGGGAGCCACACAATTCGCTTGTCGGGATGGGCCTCCGCGACCGCGTTGACGATTAGCTTGCCGGTCACGCCGGGTATCGGCGTTGTTCCCGAAGCGAAAACGTCGGTCAGCACCACGATGTCAGCGTCAGTAAAGGCGCTGTGGTATTCGGACCACATCTCGGCAATTCGATTGAATCGATTCGGCTGGAATACCGCGATCACACGGTCCCAGCCATCTCCGCTTCCCCGCGCCGCGGCGAGCACTGCGCTGATCTCTGACGGTAGGTGGGCATAGTCGTCGACGAATGTGGCGCCGCCGTCGGAGCCACGAATGTCGAAGCGACGCGCTACTCCACCAAATTTGGCGAGCGCCGCCGCGATGTCCGCGAAATCGACTCCGATTTCAAGTGCCATTGCCACAGCACCCGTCGCGTTGGCCACATTGTGGAGCCCGCGCAGCGGAAGGGCGATCTCCCCCAGTCGCTCCCGTCCAACACGACCGTCGCCTGTACTGCGCTCGATCGTGAACGTAAACGAGCCGTCCGTCGGGCGAACATCGACGGCGCGGATATCAGCGTTGTCAGACAGCCCGTAGGTGATTGCTCCGTGACGAGCAGCAAGGGCAGCGGTGATCGGATCATCGGCACATAGAACGCGGGGACCGCGAATCTGACTGAGGTACTGATCGAAGCTCTCAACAATCGCAGCGAAGGAGCCGTAGTGGTCAAGGTGGTCAGTTTCGATGTTAGTGAGGATCGTGCCGTATAGCGGTAGCTCAAGATGCGTTCCGTCGCTCTCGTCAGCCTCTACAACTAGCCACTCTCCCCTGCTCCAATGAGCTCCGGTACCAACATCGGTGACGTCTCCACCGACGACGAAACTGGGGCGCATCGCGGCCTGAGCGAGAATCAACATCAGCATCGAGGTGGTCGTCGTCTTGCCATGAGTACCAGCGACGGCCAACGACTTGGCTTGGGCGCATATCGATGCGAGCATGCCGGCGCGCGACAACACATCGACGCCTGTCTTGCGGGCCTCGTCAAGCTCGACATTGCGGGTGGGGACCGCGGTAGACGCAGTCACCGCATCACAACCGTGCACAAGCGCTCGGT
>JAHRVJ010000255.1 GCA_019090765.1 Ilumatobacteraceae bacterium | reverse complement strand
CCACCCCCGTCGTAGGCGGTCAGTTCATTAGTCGCCGCAATCACCGACTCCTGACTGAACTCCGGACCAGCTTCAAGTAGGCCGGTGAAGGCCAAGTCGGCGTTGAGCCATCCGACCATCGACAGTTCGGCAAGTTCGCTTCCCTGAGCCGCCATGAACTCGAAGTACTTCTCCTGAGCCACCAGATCGGTTTCGTACTCGAAGGGCACGAACGACGGAACGATGTAGTCACCGTCGAACAGCCCACCAGCCTCTTCCACGAAGGTCTGGTTGTAGGTATTGGGGTGATACAGGACGACGTCTTCCATTCCCTGGCGCTGCAGTTCCTGAGCAAGAGTCTTCATTCCGTTGAGGTCGATACAAGTCACAATGAACTCGACACCGGCATCTTTCATCGCCGTAACCTCAGGGCCAATACCGTTGGGCAAACCGAAAGCCAGGTCGTCGTTGTAGTAGGTGACCTTCGCGCCAGTTTCACCTTCGTAGCGGTCAAAGGAGTTCCGATCGCCGACAGCGCAGACCTTGGAGTTCTCGCTGACGCCATACCCAATCACGCCCACACTCTTGGCATCAATCGTGCTCGCAAGGTACGGCTTCACACGCGCCGTGCAGCCAGTTGTGCAGCCCGTTCCGTTGTGGCCAAAGAGATTGGTGCGACCGTTCAGGTCGGCAGATGCAATACCCCATACATAGGTTGGGATTCCCGCATCCTCCAAGGCCTCCGCTCCGCTGAAGAGCAGTGTTGCCACAAAGACGCCAAATACACTGTCAGATCCAATGATCTCAAGTGCTTTAGTCTGGTTCGAGGTCAATTCGTCATCGATCTCATCTGCCAACACAAGGTCGCGACCGTAAATGCCGCCCTCTGAGTTGCGCCACGCGAAGTATGCGTTGATTCCCTCGTTGTAGGCATCTTTGATGTTGCTGCCGAGCGGGTTGTTGGCCTTCGTCGCCAAGGACGCGTAAGCGATTTCATCGTCACTTACCCCGGGGACATCGGTCAGCGGTACGAAGGTGTCGCGGTCTGGATACTCGTCAGTTTCGGGCGGGTCGGTCGACGGCGGATCGCTCGACTCGCTGGCTTCGGTACTGGGCGGGTCACTTGTTTCGGCCGCCTCGGTTGTTGGCGGGTCGGACTCCGCAGGCGCCTCAGTCGATGCAGCCTCCGTCCCCTCAGTCGTAGAGCTGTCGTCGTCGGAGCTGCACGCGGCAGCCACCAAAGCGAGCGCGGCGAGCGCGCCCAGTAGTGGTCGAGCTGATCGTTTCACAGAGTTCCCCTCTAGATAATCCGGATATATCGACGTCGATCACTGACTGACGCCACTGTTAGGTTTGCACCTTAACACGCCTGACCAGAGGCATGAAAGCTGGCCGTTGATTAGAGAATCGCGCCGATTGCCTTGAGCTCGGCAACTTCTTCCCACGACATGCCGGCGTCGACCAGCGCCAGCTCGGTGTGCTCACCATGCTCGGGCGCACGGGTGACCTCGATGGCAACTTCGTCGAATTGGGCGGGGCTCGCAACCAAACGGACCTCTTTGTCTTCCGGGCCCGAAAACGACGGGAGATAGCCATTGGCTAGCGCCTGTACGTCGTTGTGGAGTTCGCCGAGTGTTTGGAACGGTGACCACACACCGGAGAAGTCGGCCAGCCGTTCACGCCAATGATCGAGCGGGTGCGCGGCGAAAGTTTCGTCGAGGATGCGAGTGCATTCGACGGTGTTCTCGCGACGCAGCGCAGCATCGGCGAAACGGGGATCTTCCTTCAAGATTGGGCACTCGATGCAATCCGCAAACTCCGCCCAGAACTTGTCGGACTGCAACAAGATGAAGCTGATGAATCGGTCGTCAGAAGTGCGGTAGCTATTCACGCCAGGATTCGGAGGCGACGTCCGGTCACTCGACGGAAACGACTCCATGCCGTAGACGCCCGCGGCCACAACCATCGGCGACACTTGCCACATCGCGGTCGCCAACAACGACACATCAACGATGCTCGTTTCACCAGTTCGCTCGCGCTTGAGTAGGGCTGCGGCGATCGCACCGGCCGTGGCCAGGCCACCCATGACATCGCCGAACGCCGGCCCAAGCTGTGACTGTGGGAAGCCGTTCGCCTGCGAATCGGCGCCAGTCCACACTCCACCGCGAGCCCAGAAGGACGCACCGTCGTACCCTCCGGCCTCGGCGTCGGGACCCTTGGGACCCTGGCCAGAACCGCGGGCAATAATGATGTCGGGGTTGCGCTCACGGATGTCGTCGACGTCGATACCAAGCTTGCGACGCACTTGTGGCAAGTAGTTGGTGAGGAACACGTCGGCGGTTTCACACAGCTTCAGCAGCGCCTCACGCCCTTCGGACTTCCGAAGATCAATAGCGAGTGACTGCTTACCGCGATTCGGCTGCTCGATCATGAAATTCACTGCGGCCGCACCACCGGGGATCAGCCCCGACGTAATCAGGCCGCGCTGTGGGTCGCCTCCAACCATCGGCTCGACCTTGAGCACCTCGGCTCCCCAGTCGACCAGCACCGAGCCGCCAGACGGAATGAACATCCAGCTGGCCACTTCGATGACCTTGATCCCCTCAAGTGGTCCAGTCATAACAGTTGTCTCCCCTTAGGTGT
>JAHRVJ010000254.1 GCA_019090765.1 Ilumatobacteraceae bacterium | reverse complement strand
GCGAGGAACGGGACCGCCAACCCTGCGTAGGTGTTCACCCAACCGAGCGAATCGACCGTGTCGTAGTTGACGACCAGTGTGGCCTCCAGCGGCACCAGCAGAGTGGCGACAAACAGCATGAACAGCACGTTCTTACCCGGGAAGTCCAAGATCGCAAAGGCATACGCGGCCAGCACCGAAGTAAAAACCTGGAAGAGAGTGACGACCACCGCGACCACCAGCGAGTTGAACAGGTAGCGCCCGAGACGGCCATCGGTCCACGCATCTACCAAAACCTCGAGCGTGAAGGAACCAGGAATCAACGGGTTATGCAACACCTTGTCGCCGGGCTTCAGCGACGCAATCACGGTGGTGTAGACGGGGAACAACACGATAAACGACACCGATGCGAGCAGGAAATAGCGTCCGGCTCGGCGTAGTCCGCGCGGCGTGTCAAACGATTGCGGCCGCTTGGCGGTCAGACTCGGCGACTCATCAGCTTCCATAATGCACCCGCCGTCCGAGCCCGCGGAGTTGGAAGAGCGACAACACCAACAGCAAGAAGAACAACAGCACCGCGCCCGTCGCTTGCAAACCACTGTCGCCAACGATTGGGGAGTCTGCTCCGTAGATGAAATAGGTAATTGTTGTCGTGGAGTCTTGTGGCTTGGGACCGCCATCGGTGAGCAGATCGACCTCGCCGTATGTCTGAAACGCCCGGGTCGTCAAAACGATCAGTACGAACAACAACGTCGGGCCGAGCATCGGCAGAGTGATTGACCAGAACCGGCGGATCCCGGTCGCGCCGTCAACCGCCGCTGCTTCGTAGTACTCCAGGGGAATGCCCTGAAGGCCCGCTGTTACCAGAATGAAGGTGAATCCGAGGCCAGCCCACACGCTCGACATCGCGACCGCGGTGAGTGCGGTGCCCGGGTCTTGTAGCCAGCCAGGGTCTTTGACCGCAGGAAACAGCGAGTTGAACCAATCCACGTTCGCCAGAACACCCACCGACGGTTGCAGCAAAAACAGCCACATCAAGCTCGCTACGGCGACCGATGTCGCAACAGTCGATGAGAAGATCGCTCGAAAGGTGCCGATGCCCCGGAGGTACTTATCGGCAAGTACGGCCAACCCAACCCCGAGAACCAGACCGAGTGGCACCGTAATGAGCGCCAATTTGAGTGTGACGAAAATCGCGTTCTGATATTCCGTGCTGCGAAAGAGATCGACGTATTGACTCAATCCCTGCGACTTGCAGTTGCTACCAAAGTTGTTGCACCGCTGTTGTCCAAGCCACATTGCCCGCCCCAGCGGGTAGAGCACGAACACGCCGAGGATGATCGCCGAAGGTGCCAGCATCGAAATCGCCAGCGGTAGGTCTCTCCACCGCCTGGATCGAGGACGGTCTCGAGTGGCCACGACGAAAGACTAGATCGGCCGAGCGAACTGCCAGGCCATTGTCAGCGGAGTTAGATTCGAGGCCGTGAGCGATCAAGAGCAGTATTCAGCCGGCGGAGACTCGGCCGATTCACCCCAGCAAGCCGTCCCCCCCGAGCAAGACGTCACCGCGACGGCGGAGACGCCAGCGACACCTACCGAGCCGACCAAGACCGTTGGGTCCGGCGACGAGGTTGACCTCAACGCGATCGAACAAGATCTAACCGACACTGAAGTCGCTCTGTCTCGCCTGGCCGAAGGCACTTACTGGACCGATGAAGTCACCGGCCAGCCCCTGAGCGATGAGGTGTTAGCCGCCAACCCGACCGCTCGGCGCGCCTGATGCAAAAACGTGCGGTCGCGTCTATCGCGTCTATTGCTGCACTCGCCGCCGGTCTTGCCGCCGCGGCACAGCGCGCTAAGTCGTCCCCCCTCACCAGTCGGTTCACCCGTTCGGCAAAGGTCTGGAAACTCTCGGCTCGCAACACCACCCGCTTCGCGGTCTCACGCGTGCGGGGAATCGGAAGCGCCGAAGAACGCCGGGCACAACTTGACGAGCAATTCGCCATCCGCACCGCCGAAGACGTCGCCAAGGAACTAGGCGAGATGAAGGGCGTGCTGATGAAGGCAGGCCAGCTGATCAGCTTCATGTTCGAGGCACTACCCGAGGAAGCTCAGGACGCGCTCGCCACTCTCCAGGCTGACGCCGCTCCGATGGCTCCCACACTTGCGGCGAACGTCGTGAAGGAGGAGTTCGGAAAGACTCCGGAGAAAGTGTTCCTCGATTGGTCCGACATGCCTTCAGCGGCGGCATCAATCGGCCAAGTCCACAAGGCAATCACCCACGATGGTCGTGACGTGGCGGTCAAGGTGCAGTACCCCGGAGTGCACGAGGCGATCGAGAGCGACCTCGATGCGGCTGAAGTGATGTACGCGATGTTCTCGTCGATGATGTTGAAGGGCCTCGATGCGAAGGCGCTCGTCGACGAACTGCGCGCGCGGATGCGCGAGGAACTCGACTATTCGATCGAGGCCGGCAACCTCGCCGAGTTCGAATCACGATTCCAGGGCCATCCGTGGGTTCGGATCCCGAAGCTGGTTCCCGAGCTGTGCACTCCCCGGGTGCTCACAACCGAGTGGGTTGACGGGATGACGTTCGACCACTTCCGCAAGAACGAATCGTACGAAACTCAGCAGCGGGCCGCCGAGGTGATGTGGCGATTCGCGCAGGGCTCCATTCATCGATTCGGGATCTTCAACGGCGACCCTCATCCTGGCAACTACAAGTTTCATCACGACGGCAGCGTCACGTTCCTCGACTACGGGCTCGTTAAACGCTGGTCGCCCGGCGAGTGGGAGTCGTTGAAGCCGACGATGAACGCGATCATTGTCGACCGCGATCCCGACCAACTC
Source organism: Ilumatobacteraceae bacterium (assembly GCA_019090765.1). Taxonomy (GTDB): domain Bacteria; phylum Actinomycetota; class Acidimicrobiia; order Acidimicrobiales; family Ilumatobacteraceae; genus Sva-07. Next base: position 955 of record JAHRVJ010000254.1, on the reverse strand, counting down.
GTTGGAGCGATGATCAGATCGGGGTTTCTCCCTGCCGATCACGGCCTCGATCCCGCCGTTGTGTACGACTACGTGTCGCGGCCCTACGTGCCATATCTGACCGACGAGTTCACGTTCACTCGTGAGTGGATGCGCGACACACTCGGCGTGATCCTCGATGTGCAAGGTGCGCACGCCGAAGTGATCGAGAAGATCAACATGCCGGCCAGCTACGTGATCCTCGATCGTGTGGTGTGGGGGGTCAGCGCAATCCTCGGCAAGCTCGAAGCGCGTGGGCCATGGCGGGCGATGCTGCTTGAATACATCGCCGACGGTGTGCCCGCCACCGACCTCGGGGCCGCCGAAGCCGCCTGGGCCGCCGGCCGGCCCGTCCCCTAACCCCGCTCCGATGAGAGTTCGCGTGAGGGGGTCGCGCTCAAACTCATGGGAGGGATGGAGCGGATCAGTTCGCTGGCTACCGGGCCGATGACCATTGTCATCGGGCTGGGGAAGGGGGAGCCGTCGCGGGCGACCTCGTTGAGGCGAGCGCGACGCAGTTGTTGTTCGGGGCGACCAGCGGCACAGATCATCGCCACATGGTCGTCCGCAGGTCTCCCGGCAGCGATCAAGCGGCGACATACCGCCGCCGCTGTGGTCGCGGCCATCAGCACGACCAAAGTGTCAACAGATCGCGAAACGGCTTCCCAGTCGTATGACTCATCGTCAGCGCGATGACCGCTAAGAACGGTGAAGCTTGCAGCATGATCTCGGTCGGTAAGCGAGATGCCAGCAAGCGCGGGGCCAGCCAAGGCCGAAGACAAGCCCGGAACGAGATCATGTTCTATCCCAGCCGCGTCGAGCGTCTCAACTTCCTCAAGGCCGCGTCCAAAAACAAACGGGTCGCCGCCTTTGAGGCGCACTACCCGACTCCCAGACTTGGCGTGCAGGATCAGTAGCTGGCCGATTTGTTCCTGGG
>JAHRVJ010000253.1 GCA_019090765.1 Ilumatobacteraceae bacterium | reverse complement strand
GTGGAGGTGGGTGCGGGACCGGTGCTTCGGAATTCATGTCCGTGGACGATTCGTGAGGAAGCAGCGTCGCGTTACGCGGTACTACGTCCCGTGCGATGCCGAGGGCGAGGGACCCCTGGGGGATTGGTGTTCCATTTGTTACCAGTACGGTCAATGACTCGCAGACCAACCGCGAAGAGCGGGTGCCGTGACCTGTGGCCCTACTCTCTCCGGAATCGCACGGCCAGACTGCGGTTGAGTGATCCGGGAGGGTGACAGGAATGCGAATGTTGTTTGGTGTCTCGATGCTGATTGCCATCGTCGCGGCAATCGACGCTGCTCGCGGTGCGCACTGGGACCAGTTCGCGCTGCTGTGTGCACTTGGTGTGCTCTCACTGATCGCCTTGGTCACCGCAGGTCGTGGCGTCCGGCCGAGGCCCGACTTGATGAACTGGGTGGAGCAGCAGGCCGCACTAACCGATGACGATCCGAACCGATTGGTGGATCGTGCGCTGGCTGCCTATCGGGCCCAGATGTTGTCAGCTACCGAGGATGGCCGTGTCGACCCGTGATGCCCCACGCTTGACGGAGCCGACCGTTGTCCTCGCCGGTCGGGGGGTCCCACCCGGCGTCGTGGGCGGCAAGGCAGCTGCCCTCGATCGACTGATTGGATCATCGATCCCGGTGCCCACAACGGGCGTGGTGACTACGGCGGCCTATCGCTCCGTGGTGGATGTGCCGGTACTGCACGAACTCATCGGCCGCATACGGTCCGGTGAGATCGTAGACGCCGAGGATGTCGACGCTGCGTTTCGCATGGTGTCTATCTCCGACGATCTACGCGAGCAGATCCTTTCGACGGCCCGACAGGTCGGGGGAGGAGCCCGACTTGCGATTCGTTCGTCGGCGACGGTCGAGGATCTGGAGGGCTCGTCGTTCGCAGGTCAGTACCGATCCCTCTTGGATGTCGACCCCGCCGAGCCCGACGCTGTCCTCGACGCCGTTCGCATGGTGTTCGCATCGCTTTGGCATCCGGCGCCGTGCGCCTACCGCAAGGCCTTCGGGATCGACGAGAGCGATGTCGAGATGGCGGCTGTCATGATGTCGATGGTGGCGGCCGAGACCGCCGGCGTCGTCTTCACCCAGGATCCGGCTGGCGGATCTGGCGATGCACGGATCGAGTCGGTCGAAGGCCTCGGTGACTCGCTCGTGACAGGCGAACGAACCCCTGATGCATGGGTGGTGCGGCGAAACCTGCAGGGCTTCGACGGGCCCCAGGAGACTGCCGAGGCACTCAGACTGGCGCTGGAGATCGAACGGCTGGAGGGGTCTCCGCAGGACGTCGAATGGGCTTACGACGGCGAGCTGATGTGGATCGTCCAGACCCGACCGATCACTGTCGCTGGCGACTCGTCGGGGGATGGGTTCGATGACCCTGTCGATGCCGCCGAGCTCACGACCGCCGGCATCGATGAGATGCTGCCGGGTGTCTTTCCTCCGCTGCGTTGGCAGATTGCCTCCCATCTGTTCAACGAGGCGTTTTCGCGGCTTGTCGACGATTTGGGAGCTCGATCGCGTCATCACGGCGACGATCGTCGCTTCGTCCGGCGCGTCCGAGGTCGCGTCGCGATGGACTTCGACGCGCTTCGTGACCTGGCTCAGCGCCTGCCGGGTGGTTCGGTCGAAGAACTCGAATCGCAGTATTTCGGATCGCAGCGCCGAGGCGCTCCAGCAGCGCCGGCGCGCGGTGCTAGCCGGTGGTCGGGTCTGCGTCACGACGTCAGGTCGCTGTCGGTACGGAAGAGGTCGTCGCTCGACGCCGAGATCGTCGTTCACGCAGCAGACGTGCTCGGCAGCGGTCGTGAAATCGCTTCTCTCACGTCGCCCGACCTGGCGGCCTACCAGTTTCGACTGATCGACCTCGCGGTAAGGGCGGCGGGGGCCGAGTTGGCGGTCGCGTCGAGCGCCGCATCGAGCTACCGCAAGATCGAGTTGCTCCTGGCCCCTCATCTGGGTGACATTGAGGCAGGGTCCTGGACCGAGCGGATCACCTCGGGGTACGGCATCACCGTCGCTCCTGACGCTGACGCGTCGGCGGCTGTGTTCGCCGGACCGACTTGGACCGAGCTCGGACGTTCTCCTCCGACGGAGGCGGATCTACGCAGAGGCGGCGATTCGTCTGGTTCCGACGAGTGGGACCCGCTGATCTCGAGGCTGCGTTCGGCAACGTCCTGGGGGGAACGTGGACTGGTCACGGCCATGCGAACACGGGCCCTTCGACACCTGGTCGCCGAGACCACCACACTGCTCAGACGTCGAGAGGCGACGAAGGCCGCCTTGCTTCGTTTGGGGGGCGAGGTGCGCCGGACGATGCTCGAGCAGGGCGCTCGGCTGGTGGAACGAGGCGCGCTCGATGACCCGGCCGATATCGAACTGATGACGATGAACGAGATCCGGTCCGCGTTCGCTGGACACCCCGTACCGCCGAATTCGCTGGCCGGTCGCCGTCGCTGGCTTCAGCGCTCGGCTGCCGAGCCACCCCTCCCGCGGGTGTTCGTCGGCGTGCCCGAGTACACACCAGTTGAACTCCCCGCGGGCGACCGCCTCGACGGGTGGGCCGCGAGCCCCGGCCGATACACCGGAATAGCGACGGTCGTCTCTGATGCGGGTGAAAGCTTCGAACCGGGGGCGATTCTCGTTGCCGAGGCAACCGACCCTTCCTGGTCCCCGTTGTTCCTCAAGGCGGGCGCAATCGTTGTCGATCGTGGCGGGCCGCTGTCCCACGCCGCAATCCTTGCTCGAGAACTCGGAGTCCCTGCCGTGCTCAATGTGCAGGGTGCTAGTCGGACGCTCGATGGTCATCGGCTCACCGTCGATGGTGACGCCGGAATCGTCGTGGTGCTCGATTCGGCCGGCGACGAGGCCACGGTGGTGACCGGCGAGGGGCTGCGATCATGAGGGCATCCCCTCGCCGGAGCACGTCGCCGTACCTCGACTTCCTCGGTGGTCGCCTCTTCGTTTTCGTGCCCGCGGTGATGAGTCTCGGATTCGTTTTCTGGGTGGCGGCGCTGGTGCGCGACCAGGTCCACCTCCGACGGGCGACGAATCTCGAGCGACGAGCCGCCAGCGCTGGGCGCGCGACTGCGAACGCCACCCTCGGAACGCCGGAGTTGTCCGTACTGCCGGATCGGATCCGCGCTCGTCGACGATCGTACGTCCTGACGGGATTGCCGTTCCTGGCGGTGTCGGTGTTTATCTTGGCCGGAAGCGTCGGCAACTATGTTCGATCCGGCGGTTATCTGAGTGAAATTGCCTGGATCCTTGCGATTGCGGTCGCCTTCAGTCTCGCTTGCGGCTGGGTCGGAGTCGTGCTCATACTGCTCGGTCACCAGTGGCCGTCGCCGTCAGACCGCATGCTCCGCTTCGCTCGTCGGACCCCGTTCGTACGGTTGCACCGGACACGTGTGGGCCTCGGGGAACCGTCGTCGCGGCTGAACTGGGCGCTGCTCATCGTCTCGACGGTTGCAGCACTCACGGCAATGATCGTGGGGTCGTCACGTGGGTTCCTGTCGCGGGTCGACCAACCGGTTCTCGATACGGCCTCTGATGCGGGTTGGCTCGGCTCTCTGTCTCATGTCGATCTGGTCGGTTCGACGCCGTTCGCGATTCTCGCAGCCGGTTTGCTCGGACTGGCGAGCTTCCGCTGTCGAGTGTTGATCGCTGCCTACCCGCTGGCGTTCGTCGCAGCTTTCGCCGTCAGCAATCTGTTGCGGGATCTCGTGAAGCGCCCTCGACCGCCGGGCGGGTCACTCGCAGGCGGCTTCGACTCGTTTCCGAGCGGGCACATGGTGATCACGACAATCCTCGTCGGACTCCTGCCGCTCACCGCTGCGGTGATGCTGCATTCCACACGTGTGATCGGTCCCTTGCGATTGTTCGCGCTCGTCGGAATTGTGCTCGCTGCGGCACAGCGGGTCCATGACGAGACGCACTGGCCGACCGACGTCTTTGGAGGAGTGGTGATCGGTGGTGCAATAGTGTTCGCCGTCGAGTGGGCTATTGCTCACGAGGTGTGGCACCGGCGATGCACCAGTTGTCCGTGGGCTCTGGAGAGTGCACCCGTTCAGCACGCGACCGTCCCCATTCGGATCGATGTTGCAAGACTCCTCGGGCTGGCGTCGCACATCGCAGCTGCAGGTGTGGCGACCCTGCTGGCGATCCTGTCGATCACCCGCGGGCTTCCGGCCGACCCCGAGGGGATCCTGCTCGACCCGGCGATCCAGCGGCCGGTGCAACTCGGACTCGCAGGTCTGGTTTCGATCGGGGCATTGGTGTCCTGGCGGTTCCCTGCCGTGGGTGCCGTGCTGCTCGCCTTCGCCGCTCTTGGGCTGGGAACGTTCGCGTCTCTCCAGTTCGAACCCCGCACGGCGCTCGCTCTCACGGCGCTCATCGTGGTTCCCGCGGTGCTGCTCTGGCTCAGTTGGCAGCACCGTCGGAGGCACGGCGAGATCGT
>JAHRVJ010000252.1 GCA_019090765.1 Ilumatobacteraceae bacterium | reverse complement strand
GCTACTTCTGTTCGCCTTTGCTTGGCTTCCTCGTCGCTCAACATGCCCGCGTTGAGGTCAGCGTCGATCGCCATCTGTTTGCCGGGCATTGCGTCGAGTGTGAATCGGGCTGAGACCTCAGCGACTCGGCCAGAGCCATTCGAGATCACGACGAACTGCACGAGCGTGATGATCATGAAGATCACGAAGCCAACGATGATGTTGCCTCCGACGACGAACGAACCGAACGTTTCGATGACTTCGCCGGCATCGGCGCGCGACAGCACAGCACGCGACGTTGAGACGTTCAATCCGATGCGGATCAGCGTGACCACTAGCAACAACGATGGGAAAGACGAGAAATCGAGCGTGCGCCGAATGTTGGTGGACACCAACAAGATCAGCACCGCGATCGAAATGTTGGCAACTAACAAAAGGTCGAGCACGCTTGACGGAAGCGGCACGATCATCACAGTGATGACCAGCACGATGACTGCTGGGAAACTGGCTTGTGCCAAGCGAGAGTTTTTCATGGATGAATCCGTTGTACGGTTGTCGAACGGCTGGGAGCCTGTAGGCGCAGTCCGCTCGACGCCGGACGATCACAACTGTCCGGTGGCCGGGTTGTTTGTCTTGCAGGCTTCTGAACGCGATAATTGCAGCCGATAGGAGGCCGTCATGCAGGTTGAAACAAGTCGATTTGGATCTATTGAGGTGTCCGACGATGAGTCGGTCGTATTCCCAGATGGTCTTCCAGGGTTCCGCGGGCGGCATGAATTCGTGCTGCTCGGCGGTGGGCAGTTGCCTGGAGCGGCTGACACAAATGAACAGAGCTTGTTCTGGTTGCAAGACGTTGCCGACCCCGACCTGGCGTTTCTCACGATGGTGCCTTGGTCGGCTTACCCCGACTACGAGATTGATATAGATCCGGCCGATATCGGCGGAGCAGCTGCCGACGACCTGTGCATCCTTGTAGTTGTCACGGTTCGGCGTGAAGATGGGGGCATGCGACTCACCTCCAACCTGCTTGCGCCGATTGTGATTGACACCGGAGCGCGGCTCGGCCAGCAAGTAATTCTCAATGATCCCAGCTGGCCAGTACATGCGCCGCTGGCGGAAACCTCTGCCTCGACCGAGACCTCGACACCCACGGTGGCCGGGGCTTCCTGATGCTCATCCTGACCCGTAGGGCCGGAGAGAGCATCATGATTGGCGACGACATCGTGATTACCGTTGTCGAGTCCGGCCGCGACCAAGTACGCCTGGGTGTCGATGCCCCACGCTCGATCGCCGTTCACCGTCATGAGGTGTACGCCGCGATCAGCCAGGAGAACGAGGCCGCCCGGTCTGTAGACGGCGCGGGGATCACCAAGTTTAGTGGTCAAGTTTCGGCTGCCTCGATGCCTCGTCGCCCGCGACGCTCCGACTGAAGCTTCTGCCAAGACTTCCAACATGGTTGCGAATCTTGCCGCGGCTGTCGGGGGGCCCATCATCTCCGGTTGCGCTTACGCGGAACAGCACTGAGCAGCTCCTCAGGGACCCGAGCGTTTCGCGGTAGCTCCAATTGACGGCCTGCCACAAGTCGGCGGTCGAGACGTTTCACGAACGCGAGCACCTGAGCCACTGCTTCGAAGAGCACAGTTGGGATTTCGTCGCCGGTTTGACATGCCCTCCACAGGGCGCGCGCCAGAGGTTTGGCTTCGACCATCGGAATGGCGCTCTCCCGAGCACGGTCGCGAATGCGTTCTGCTACAGCGCCAGCACCAACTGCGACCACAATCGGGGCGCGGCTGCGATCAGGGTCGTACTTAAGAGCGACTGCGACGTGGGTCGGATTCGTGACGATTACATCGGCGTCACTGATCCCGGCAATCATGCGGTTGCGGGCGACCGAGCGCTGCATCGAACGCATCCGGCCCTTAACCATCGAGTCTCCTTCAGCGTTGCGATGCTCGTCTTTCACTTCCTGCTTGGTCATCCGCTGATCTTTCGCGTTCTGATACCGCTGGTAGCCGTAGTCGGCGAAGGAGAGCACCACCATGGTCCAAGCGATCGACTGGATGAGACCCATAATGTTGTCGCCGGCCGCCACCAGGCCATTGCCCAGGGGAAGACGACCGTGTCCGGCCAGGTCGTTGACGAGCGCTAGTACTCGCGGCCAAGCAATCACCATGACTACGGCGATCTTGAGTAGCTGCTTGACGGTTTCCCACAATGATCGCGGGGAGACGAGGCGCTGAAAACCTTGCTTGGGGTTGATCCGCTTGAAGTCCGGGACGAGTGGCTTCAGTGCTAGGAATAGACCGGTCTGGCCCATCGTCACTACCACGCTGGCGGTCACCACGGCAGCGAGCAGCGGAATAGTCGCGAGGAACCCGTCGCGTAGCGTGGTTGCCAGCACGTGGACGATTGCGTCGTTGTCGATCTCCTTCGAGGAGGCGCGGATCTCGTTGAAGCTGCTGTTCACAACTTCGGCGAGCTTCCCGATGGTCATGGGGAGGAGATAGATGCCGATCAGCAGGCTGGTCCACGCCGTGAGGTCTTGGGACTTGGCGATCTGTCCCTTCTTTCGATTTTCCTGCTTACGTTTGGCTGTGGGTTTCTCGGTCTTGTCGGACTTGCCCATCTATCCCCCAAACGCACCGGCCGCGGCACGAACGGCGCGCCCGACCAGTGACTCGGTTGTTTCGGGGAGCATTGCCAGAGTCATTCCGAGAAGCAGAATCGCGACGAACGACTTGGCGGCGAATCCAAGCATCAAGATGTTTAGCTGGGGAGCAGCCTTGCCGAGTAAGCCGAGCGCCACTTCGGTTGCGAAGAGTGCCGCGAGAACTGGCAGGCCGATCTCTAGAGCGGCAATCATGAACATGGTCAGCATGTCGACCAACTGTGAAGCCAGAGCCGCGATGTCGATGCGGCCCAATGGCACAGCCTCAACGGAGCGGAGGTACCCACGCACTACCAGTACGTGTCCGTTGACGGCGAACAAGATGGTGATGGCGAGTAGTTGATAGAAGCGACCGATCGGAGCGGCGGTGGAACCTGAAAGTGGGTCCAATACCTGACCGAGCGAGAACCCGATCTGAAGGTCGATGAGGTCTCCCGCGGCTTGAATGGCGGAAAACAACATGAGTACGGCGAACCCGAGCGCGAGGCCGGCCAATGCCTGCGCTAGCAACGACAGCACGAATGAGCCGAGCGCGAGACTTGAGATGCTCTCACCTAGTTGCGGGGCGAGAACGAATGAGATTGCTGTGGCAAGCCCGACTCGTACACGCTTGGGAACCGACGGTGAGTTGAACGGTGGGCAGACACTGATCCAGGCAGTCGTACGGACCAGAGCGAAGGAGAACCCAATGAGCGCGGCGGCGGGGATTTCGATCTGCATCTAGCCGTCTCCGCTGTCATCCACTGATGAGCTGAGGTGCACGTGCCATCAGGTTGTGACCGAATGCGACCAGTTCGTCGAGCATCCACGAGCCCGAGATGGCGATGACCAACGCCGCGGCGATCAGCTTCGGGACGAATGAGAGCGTTTGCTCCTGGAGCTGGGTCACCGACTGGATGAGACCAATAAGCACACCGATGGCGAGGACCGCAATTAGAAACGGCCCGGCGATCTTTGCGGCGAGAATGAGTGCGTCGGTACCGATACTGATCGCGTCTTGAGATGTCACGGCGTTCTCCTGGCTGAACGGAGGCGGTTTGGTGCCTTGGCGTGTTTGTTCATTGGTACGAGGTCAACAACGTGCCGATGATGAGCGTCCAGCCATCGAGCAGGATGAACAGCAACAGCTTGAGTGGGAGCGAGATGAACGTCGGCGGGAGCATCATCATCCCGAGAGACGTGAGGACCGCGGATACAACTAAGTCGAGCACCATGAACGGGACAAAGATGATGAACCCGATGATGAACGCCGATTTCAGTTCCGAGAGAACAAATGCCGGGATCAGGGCTGTAAGGGGAACCTCCTCGCGAGTTACAGGTGTTTCAGTAGACGAGGCATCGAGGAACAAGGCCAGTTCTGGTTCGCGCGTGTAGTCGAACATGAACTCGCGCAGTGGGTCCGCGGCGGCCTCGCCGGCTTCGGTGAAGGTGATCTCATCGTTCATCAGAGGTTGAAGCGCGACTTCGTTCATCTCTTGCAACGTCGGCCCCATCACGAACATCGTCAAGAAGATGCTCAGCCCGACGATCACCTGTTGCGGCGGCAGTTGTGGGATGCCGAGAGCGTTGCGCGTGAGTGACATCACGATCACGATGCGTGTGAACGATGTCATCAGAATCAACAAGCTGGGAGCGATTGACAGCACTGACAACAACAAGATGATCACGACGACGTTTGATGAATCGCCCGTTACATCTGGAAGTTCCAAACCCAGTGTTGCAGTCTGGTCGTTGGCATCGATCGGTTCGGGAGCTGATGGCGTTGGATTCGGGATCTGAGTATCCGGGCCGGAAAAGTCTGTGACGTCGGGGATCTCTGGAACCGACGGGACGCTTGGCGGTTCTGGCACCGGAATCGGCCGGTCGGTACTCGCATTCGCTGTCGCGCCGCTGCCCGCGGCTGCGATTAGACCGATCAACAGGGCCAATAGCCAGCGCATCGGTGTGGCCTTCGTTCCCATGTCAGACGGATGAGGGCGCGAAGGTCCAACTCGTTTAGGCACGTCGAGTTGTCGCTTGACGGAGAGCCTCAAGGAAGCTCGGCCTTGGCGCGTTCATGATGTTCCCTGCGGCTGATTCGGCGGGATTGGTAGCGATTGGTTCGCGGATGGTCTGGAGATCGTCCCACTCGCCAGCCGGCATCTCGGCGAGCACGCTGGGTGTCCCTTGCTCCGAAGAGCACACCAGAACTACGCGATCTCCGAAGCGGACAGCGACGACGGAATTCGACCTCGTGATGCCGACGCGACCGACGACTTCAATTGGTTGTTGGGCGCTGCGGCGGCGACCACCCCCGCTGCGCGGCGTGCGGCCTCCCGACTTTCCACCGACCACGCGACGTTTGGCGATCGCGTATGCGACAGCAACTATCGCGAGAACGATCGCAAGTGAGATAGCCGTCCGCGTGAGCAGCGGAACTAGCT
>JAHRVJ010000251.1 GCA_019090765.1 Ilumatobacteraceae bacterium | reverse complement strand
GGTGGAGCGACGCGAATCAGTCGCCTGTTCAACCAAGTGGTCGACTCGGTGATCGACCGCGTCTGATGTCCTCGTCGAAGCGGCTGCGCCACCAGGACCGGGCCACCCGGTTCGGGACGTCGGCGGCTCCAGCCGCTTCGGCGCCTGCGGGCGAAAACGGCCAGGCGAGTGTTGAGTTTGCCTTGGCGCTCCCAATCATTGTCGTGCTGACCTTGGGCCTAGTGGTTATCGGGGTTGCCGTCCGCAACGAACTCGCTGTTGAACTTGCGGCGCGTGAGGGTGCACGGGCAGCCGCCGTCGCGTTGGATGCATCTGGCGCCGCCACGACAGCCGCGACCCGGGCGACCACCCTTCCAATTGACGTGTCAACAAACAGTAACGGCGACACCGTCTCGGTCACCGTTACCTACACCGATCCGGTCAACGTGGCGATTATCGGACGACTAATCGGCCCGCTGACTCACTCGGCCACGGCAACCATGGCGGTCGAGCCTCCCTGACCTCTATCGTTCAATACGTGAACATGAGGACGATCGAGATCACCGGCGGCGCCACTCCAACCATCTCCATAGATGGAGTGATCGACATCGCATCGATCCCCGACCTACACGACGCGCTGACCAAGTCAATCAGCCTGCATCCGGCAACTGTGGTGGTTGTCGACCTCGACAAAGTGGTGGGCATCGACGACTGCGCGCTCGGAGTGCTCCTTGGAGCAGCCGCGACGGCACGCGACAGCGGCGGCGATGTCGAACTCCTCTGCAATAGCGTGCATCTCCGCAACCGACTGACACGGACGCGGCTTGATCGGGCGATCACGATTCGGACAAGTGGCGACGAGTCGTGAACACCACCGACGGGTCCTCAGCCGAACTTCAGCCCCTCGCTGACCTCGACCATGACGCTCCGATCTACCACCTGGCCCTGCCAGAAGAATGGACCGCGGCAATCACTGATGGCCAGTACTGCATCTCCACCCGTGCCATGTCGCTCGACGAAGTCGGATACATCCACTGCTCCACAAAGGACCAGGTCGAGACAGTTGCCAACAACTTCTACGGCGACCTTGACCTGTTGATGCATCTCACAATCGATCCGCGACTCGTTCCGTCAGAGATCCGCTTCGAGCCACCCGCACCCGACAGCCCGCTGCTATTTCCCCACATCTACGGGCCGCTCCCAATCGCAGCTGTCAACCTTGCACGCCCCTGGACACGCGAAGTCAGCGGTTGGAGTCTCCGAAGCCTGTGAATGCACCAGCCGATCGCCTCTCCACCGCGGCCACGAAACTCTTGAGCTTGAACGCGGCGGGCCCTTGTAAGGTCTCCTCCTCGTGGCCCTGATTGTCCAAAAGTATGGTGGTACCTCCGTTGCCGATCCCGACCGCATTCACGCGGTTGCCGACAACATCGCCATCACCAAGAGGCGCGGCAATGAAGTCGTCGTGGTTGTCTCTGCAATGGGCAAGGCGACCGACAATCTGATCGCGCTAGCCAACTCTGTTTCGTCGAAACAGCCTGGTCGCGAAATGGACATGCTGCTGACGACCGGCGAACGCCAGACCGCCGCGCTGCTCACGATGGCGTTAGCTGACCGCGGTGTTGAGGCAATCAGCCTGACCGGAAGCCAGGTCGGAATCATCACCGACACCGAACATCGCAAGGCCAAAATCATCGAGGTCAAAGGCGACCGTGTGCGGGCGGCTCTTGCAGAGGGCAAAGTGTGCGTGGTGGCTGGCTTCCAAGGGGTGAGTACCGCAAAGGAAATCACCACGATGGGTCGCGGTGCATCTGACCTCACGGCGTCCGCCTTGGCACAAGCGATGGATGCCGAGTCGTGTGAGATCTACACCGATGTGACCGGCGTGTTCACCGCCGACCCCCGGATCGTCCCGCAAGCCCGCAAACTCCAGAAGATTCACTTCGATGAGATGCTCGAAATGGCGGGTGCCGGCTCGAAGGTGCTCGCCCTGCGCTCGGTCGAATTCGCTCGCAATCATGATGTCCCGCTCCACGTCCGTTCCGCATTCACATGGGAACCTGGTACGTGGGTCACCAACGAGGAGGCCTCGATGGAGGATCCAATAATCTCCGGTGTTGTCACCGACATGACCGAAGCCAAGGTCACCGTTTTCGGTGTGCCCGATCGGCCCGGCATCTCGGCCGCGATGTTCGAACCGCTCGCTGACGCGAACGTCAACGTCGACATGATCGTGCAGAACACTTCGACAGAAGGCACGACCGACATCAGCTTCACCATGCCGATGGCCGACATGGCCCACGCCGAAGAGATCGTCTCGCGCGTCGCAGGCGAAATCAACGCCACCGGCGTATCCCACGACAATGACATTGCCAAGGTTTCCCTCGTCGGGGCCGGCATGAAATCGTCACCCGGCATCGCCGCCAAAATGTTCCGCGTCCTCGCTGACGAAAGCGTGAACATTCACATGATCTCCACCTCAACGATTCGCGTTTCCGTGGTTTGCGCCGCTGGCGACATGGAGCGCGCCGCACGATCGTTGCACACCGCCTTCGGTCTTGACTCGGGCGCCGACTACTCCGCGCCACTGCCAACTCGCAAGTAGCAGCTCCAGCCGCCAAGCGGTAAGTGCGGTCAGCGCACCTGAGCGATTAGCCAGTAGTGGTGGCGGTTGATGCCGTCGAACGTTTTCACTTCGGCGGCGCGGCCCTTGACGTGGCTCTTCGGGTTGCGCCAGATCTGAATGTCGGTGATCAATGGGTTTAGCGGGCCAATCAGTTCGTCGGGCTGAAGCCGGTTTGCCTGCCACCCAAGCCGGGCCGCCCAGCGACGCCTGGCGATCGCCGGGCCCAGCTTCGGGATACGAAAGATCGCACGCATCAGCCTGCCAAGTGGGAGCAGCAGCACGTCCATGCCACTACGCGAGCGGTAATTCAGAACAACCTTGCCACCGGGTTTGGTGACCCGCACAGCCTCGGAGGTGAGCTCGAGAGCATCGTCGGGGTCACAGTGCTGAAGCGTGATGTAGCTGAAGGTGACATCGGCGGAGTTCGGTGGCAGGTCGAGGGTGTGACCGTCGGCGACGTGACTGGTCCTTAGTCGGTCTACTTTCCCAAATCGGCTGACTGTTTCGTGACAGCGTTCGAGAAACCCCGCGTCGAGATCGCAGCCGACGACGTGCCCGAACTCGCGTGTGAATGCACACGTCATTCGGCCAATACCGCAACCAATTTCGATCAAGGTTTGCTGTTCATTGTCGGGCGACCTCAGCCCGAACACGGTCAGATAAGCGGGTACCTCTGAATCGCCGGTGGCGACGAACTGTTCAAGGTCGAGCTCGCCGCCGGTCTCGTTGTTGAACACCCATCCGGTCGTACGGACGACATCATCGCCGCTCACTTGCTGCTCGCTGAGTTGACCAGCGGCCTTCCAGGGGATCAGTTGGGGTCGACGCCGCATAGGCAAATTGTGCCAGACGTTCAGCCAAATCGACCAGCTAATCCAAGCCAGACTTCGCGTGCGGTGCCGTTATCGTTCCCGTCATGTCTGAAACACCTAGCGGCGATACGAGCAGCGGCGTGCGCGTCGGCGTGGTCGGCGCCACCGGCCAAGTTGGCACGGTGATGCGTCGATTGCTCGCTGAGCGAAACTTCCCAGTTGCCGAAATGCGCTACTTCGCGTCATCCCGTTCGGCCGGAACGACCCTGCC
>JAHRVJ010000250.1 GCA_019090765.1 Ilumatobacteraceae bacterium | reverse complement strand
TTGTCGAAGGCTCGATGTCCGACCACTCGCCAGCCGCGTATGCCGATGCCGGAGCAACCTGGTGGATTGAATCAATGTGGGAGGCCATGGCCGAACACTCCCCTGTCACCGCCGCCTACGATCGGCTGCTGCTGGGCCCCCCAACCTGAATCACCTTCAGCTGCCGACGCGCAGTAGGTTCACTCCGTGAACTCTTCTACGACCGGCTGGAACTTTGCGAATGCATGGGAAGCGATAGCGGCGGCGATCCCCGACGCACTCGCGCAGCGTCAGGGACCACGGTCAATTACATGGAGCGAATTCAACCAACGTGCCAATGGTGTCGCTGAAGCCCTCCTGACTCCAACCACCGGGGAGCAAGACAAGGTTGCTCAATACCTCTACAACTCACCGGAGTATCTCGAATCAATCTTTGCGGCCTTCAAGGCCGGGCTCGCGGTCGTTAACACCAACTTTCGGTACGGCGCCGACGAACTCGTCTACCTGTGGGGCAATGCCGACGTCACGGCGGTTGTCTTTCACGGCGAATTCACGGAGCGGTGTGCCGGCATTCGCGATCGGGTCCCCAAGGTCCGTACATGGCTCTGGGTCGACGATGGCAACGGCCCCTGCCCAGAGTGGGCAACTCCGTACCAAACAGTTGCCGCCAACGGCACCGACACCAACCTGACAGCGCCGTGGGGGCGGTCAAGCGACCACCTGCTATTGCTCTACACCGGCGGCACCACGGGCATGCCCAAAGGTGTGATGTGGAGGCAGAGCGACCTGTTCGGCGCCCTCAACGACGGCAACTCCAAGCGCCTGCCACGACAGCAAGATCTGGCGGCGATCGGCGAGAGCATCACCCGGCCCGGACCGCGATACATGCCAGCAGCGCCGCTGATGCACGGAACCGCCCTTTTCGGGGCGATCGGCCACATGATTCTCGGCGGGAGTATCACCACTCTGCAAGGCCGCCATTTCAGTGCCGAGGAGTTCCTCGACGACACCGAAGGTTTCCGGATCAACTCAACCTCGATCGTCGGTGATGCGATAGCTAAGCCGATCTTGCGGGCGCTCGACGCGGAGCCCGACCGTTGGGACATCTCCAGTCTCCGCGTGATGGTGTCATCGGGAGTGATGTGGTCGAAAGAAACCAAGGACGGGCTACTTCGCCACAACGACCACCTGATTATGGTCGACTCACTTGGCTCCAGCGAGGCCATCTCGATGGCCAGCAACAAGACCACATCCGATTCGAGCGAAGGCACGGCACGTTTCGAACTCGGAGCCTCCACGCGGGTGGTAACCGACGAAGGTCGCGACGTTGTGCCCGGCTCAGGCGACCGTGGCCGTGTCGCACTCCGCGGATGGACTCCAATCGGCTACTACAAAGATGAGGCCAAGTCCGCCGAGACGTTCGTCGAAATCGACGGTGACCGATATTCAATCCCCGGCGACTATGCAACCGTCGACGAAGACGGGGCCGTCGTTCTTCTCGGTCGCGGCAGCCAGTGCATCAACACTGGCGGGGAGAAGGTCTACCCAGAAGAAGTAGAGGAGTGCCTTAAGCTCCACCCATTAGTCGCCGATGCCGCTGTTGTGGGCATCTCCGACGAGAGATGGGGCGAGGCGATAACGGCCATCATCGAACCCCACCCGGGTCAGACAATCGACGAGCAGGAACTGATCAGTCATGTCAAGGCGCGGCTCGCCGCCTACAAAGCTCCCAAGCGGGTGTTCGCTGTCTCCTCCCTTGGCCGGGCAGCCAACGGCAAGCTCGATTACAAGCGACTGAAGACAGAAGCTGTCGCGAGTTCGAGCAACGACACCTAGCATCAGACCGATGACTGGAGCGCGTGTCGTGGGGTTCGATTGGCGCAATTACCAGGGCGCCCTCTTTGATCTTGATGGCGTGATAACGCCAACGGCGGAGATCCATGAACAGGCGTGGGGTGAGTTGTTCGCTGACTACAACTACTCCGAGGCCGACTATGTGGCCTACATCGACGGCAAACCCCGATATGACGGTGTCCGGTCGTTCCTAGCCGCACGGGGAATCTCACTTCCAGAAGGCTCCCCCACCGACCATCCGGGGATCGACACGATCTGCGCGATGGGGAACGAAAAGAACCACCTCTTCAACCGCCTTCTCAATCGGAAGGGCGTAGTCCCCTACCCCGGATCGATTGCCACGCTCGAGTTGCTCGCGGAGATCGAACTGCCGGCAGCAATCGTGTCCTCCTCCAAGAACGCCAACCTCGTGCTGGAGGCAGCTGGCCTCGCCGACCGCTTCGATGTGGTTGTCGACGGGATTGTCATCTCCCAACGCCGGCTCGCCGGCAAGCCTGCGCCCGACCCCTACCTGTTCGGGGCTAGCGAACTCGGCGTCGATCCTGCTCACTCGGTAGTCATCGAAGATGCCGTTTCAGGAGTCGCCGCAGGAGCGGCCGGCAGTTTCCAGGAGGTAATCGGAGTTGACCGCGGTGCGGGCGCAGCAGCGCTCACCGAACACGGCGCAACACTCGTCGTTCAAGACCTCGCCGAACTCCT
>JAHRVJ010000249.1 GCA_019090765.1 Ilumatobacteraceae bacterium | reverse complement strand
GCCATGCCTTGATCGTTCCAAAGCGACGCCCACTCGTCTCGCGACAAATAGTGGCCATCGCGGCCCACGCCGAAATGCCGGTTACCAACCCAGTCCATTACACCCAGACGGAAACGTTGCCCAGCGGTTTCAGCGTAGTGATCCTTCACGACCAACCCGGCTCGAGCGACACGACGCGCCTCGGAGATCACCTGATCGGGGTCGCTGGCGTGGTGCAACACATCTACGATGACGGCCCAATCAAACGAATTCGTAGCAAACGGCAACTGCTCGCCATCGTAGATTGCCAATGGGATCGCACACTGCTCGCGCTGCTGAGTTTCCACTCCTGCGACTTCGCGTCCCGCCATTGCCAACTGTTGGCCGACCTCGCCATTGCCGCAACCGATATCGAGCACTGACACACCGACTGGTAGGTAGGTATCAATAACGTCAACGAGGCGATCGCGGCGGCGATTGAACACAAAGGTGCGGTGCGCTCTTTCGTGGAGGGTGTCGACAATACTCATGCAATGGACATTCAGCCTGGAGGACAATTGCAACCTACTCCTGAAGCTGACCAATCCCCTGAACTAAGCGTGGTTCTCCCCTGTCTCGACGAGGCCGAAACACTCGCGATCTGCCTCCGCAAGGCAAGCCAATCGGCTTCATCCCTGGGAGTGGCAGTCGAATTGATTGTTGCCGACAACGGAAGCACCGACGGCTCCCAAGAGATTGCTCGCGCCAACGGAGCACGGGTGATCGACGTTGAAACACGCGGCTACGGCGCTGCCCTCGCGGCCGGGATTAGCGCGGCGCGTGGCACGTTCGTAATCATGGCCGACGCCGACGACAGCTACGCGCTCGACGATCTGGGCCCGTTCATAGAGGAACTGCGCGGCGGCGCCGATCTGGTTATGGGCAATCGATTTGCTGGCACGATCGAGCCAGGTGCGATGCCGTTCATCCATCGCTATCTCGGCAACCCGGTCCTGTCCTTCATCGGGCGAACGATGTTTCACACGCCCGTTGGGGACTTCCATTGCGGGATGCGTGGCTTCCGACGCGATGCAATCGCCCAACTCGACCTGCGAACAATCGGAATGGAGTTCGCCAGCGAGATGGTGGTGAAGGCCTCAGTCGGTCAACTCGACATCCGCGAGGTTCCAACCACGCTCCGACCCGATGGCCGAACTCGCCCGCCGCACCTGCGTACGTGGCGAGATGGCTGGCGCCACCTGCGGTTCCTCCTGCTGATGTCACCTCGGTGGCTGCTACTGATCCCAGGATTATTCCTTAGCGCCATCGGGGCAATCGGAATGGCGATCCTCCTCCAAGGACCGATCTCGGTTGGTGACTTGGAGTTCGACATCCACGCACTTGTCTATTCGCACCTGGCGTTGGTGATTGGCTTGCAAACCGTATTCCTCGCCGTGTTCGTGCGGGCGTACGCCACAACCGTGGCACTCTTACCTCCGGCCGAAGCGAGTTCTAAGTGGCTCAATCGCATGCGGCTCGAACATGGCCTCATCGCGGGGCTGCTACTCATCATCGGGGGCCTCGTCGGTTCAATCGCGGCCGTTGCTAGCTGGGGATCGACGTCATTCGAGGGCCTCGACCCGTCCGACACGATGCGCATCGTCATCCCATCGGTTACTGCCGTCGCTATCGGGGCCGAACTCGTCGTTGCCAGCTTCGTCCTCGGCGTGCTCAAGCTCGAGCACCGCTGACCGCCCCGCCAACTGCGTGACCGCCGAAGCGGCGATGATCCCGACAACGACGCTCACTGCTCGATAGGTGAACCAATAGTGCACTTGGCTGTGGTTGCTAAGCAGCGCGTACCAAACAACCGGGATGACGGCAGCTGACATCAGTACGAGCCGGTCCACGACTCTGTCACTATCGCGAGCACCGCTACGAAAACGGTGCACGCAACACACGACAACGAGCACAACAATGGCTAGTAGCACCACGCCAGACAACGGCTGAGCCCACCATTGGGAAAGATTCACTCGGTTCGATGCAAAGAACCCTTCTTCCACATCAAGGTGTTCCCCGTCGAGTCGATTCGAAACGTTCGAGCCAATCGTGCTTCGCACTTCGTCGTACCCATAGATCACAGCCGCGAGAATCCACTTCGCGAACCACATCCAGCCGTAGCCGAAGATCCAGCTGACCGCCGAGACGCCCGTGTAGGCAGCGAGCCGACGGCCAGTTGCAACCGCAGATGCCGCCAGGGTCACCAAGAAAACGCACAACGCCCATCCCGCCGGAGCAGTTGTCAAGATGTCGGTGTAGACAACCACGGCACCGCTGAGTCCGGCCACGAGTGTCGCTCGGAACAAGGTCGGGCAGGCGTCGACAACCACATAGGCCAACCAGCACGTACCCACGATCGCCAGCACACCGTATGCATGTGGAAGACTCCCGGGAAGATCGGCGAAGTCAGTTGTCAGCATAAATGGGGCAAGTAAAGCCACCGGCGCCGCGCGACCATGGCGTCGGGCAAGCGACCATGCCAGTCCGAGCACCCCGACGAGGAGAAGCGCTCCCGTCAAGATGCGGGCACCGCGCACCCCGACCGACGCTACGAGTGGTCTGATTGGTACCGAATAGCCGTGCCAATAGCGGTAGTACTCGGTCGATCGAGTTAGCCCATCGCCAGCGACGTAGCCATCCAAGCGGGGCGCGGCGATAGTGCACTTGCCCAGAGTCGGGCTCTCGATAGCCGAAGCAATAACGCTGGTTCCGGGAAGGTCGCCGAGGCCGATGGTTAGGCCCAAACAGT